>CAIPQK010000055.1 GCA_903867185.1 uncultured Candidatus Nemicrothrix sp.
GCGTCGGAGCCGCTCCAATCGATGACGACCACGCTGCGTCCCGACATCGTCCATCAGTAAACAGTTCGCAACAGTGAGTTCCGCAGCCCGGGCAATTGTCGACCCGAGTCCGTACCCGCGCGCAAGGAATCCCGGTCGTGATGACGGCACGGGAACCGCAATCACGTTCCCCCACGGCAGAACCGCGTCGCGAAGCGCGCCGCCAAGACGACGAATCGCGGCGTGAGCACTGCGATGTTTCGCCGACAAGATGAGAGCCCGGAGTCCCCCGCGGTAGGTCCCGAGCGCAACGAGCGGGATACCGCGTGACGTGATTGCGCGGTGAGGCATTGCCGTGAAACGTGCGATGCAGGTGTCACATACCATCACGCCCCACGTTGAGCATCCGACACAACGCGAGTCGAAGAATTGTTCGATGAGGTGCACGTCTCAACAGTGCCGAAACCGCTTGGCAATGGGTCAGCGACCCCGCTACTCCGTGGATAACCCGTCCTAGTGTTGGGTTGTGAGCACGTCGGCGAAAACTCCGGTCGATTCCCAACCCCCACCGCGCGGCTTCCACAACTGCCCATCTGAAGACATGATGACGAGCCCAGCCACACCATTGTTCCCTCCGGAAATCCGCGTCGGGTTCTGCGGGCGGCCAATGAGCCGTGAACTCCCACCGACCGTCGCCACCTCGGCGTGAACCACTCCATTGCGGCTTCCGAGAATAGCGACATGGGTCGAGTCCGCCCAGGCGAGATCGACAATGGAATCAGCGGAAACAGTGAGCCGACGGTAGGCGCTGACATATGTCGGCCCGCCATTGTTGTCAGCCGCGATTGCGCCGACTAGAACGTATCCTTGCCCGAGGTCATTGATCGCGATAGCCACACGCGCATCGTCACGGGACACCTCGAGCCCGACGACGCGCGCGGAACGAGACCACGGTCCGTCGATTTTAAAGTCCCGACCGGCGGTATCTACAAAAATCCGAGCGGGCGAGTCAGGCTTTACCCACCACACTGATTGTGAGCCATCAATCTGGGGGTCTACCAAGGACACCTGACCGGATAACTGGTTTACCTGGTCGTTCACTAGATAGACCCCCGTGGGCGAAGAGATGGCCGCAGCGTTGGTCGAGGCATCATACGAAATCGACGTCGGCTCAAGGTTTACAATGCTCGCCTCATTCGAAGAGATTGATTCAATCTCTGATCCGGTTGAGTAACCAAAAGAGTTGTCGGAAAGGATGAGTGGGCGGTCGTCCACGCGCCAATCGGGCTCGAGTCCGGTTACGGCGGCAATCGTAAGTATTGACTGGTTGACCGACATCTCCGTTACGGTGACATCGGCGAATTCGGCGAGGCTCACTCTGAGCTGCGCGAGCATGTCCTGCTGATCTGTGATTGAGGCCTGGCTGGCGCCGCCGGAAACGTCAACGGTCGTTTTTCCATTTTCGGCATCCACCAGCACACTTACCAGTTCGGAACCTTGTGGAAACACGGTCGACGCGTTGGGCAAATATGTTGATGGTCCCGCGATCACCGCGCGAGCCACGGAGGCCACTGGGTTGCCTTGTCGCGAAAAGATCCGCACGTCTGGGACAAGGACGGTTCGGTCGTAGTTGAAAAAATAAGCTGAGTATTCGCCATAGGTCGAGGAGAAGGTCGTTTCCGAGATCAGGATGCTGTCAGGTACATCGGACAATCGCCACTCGCCATTGACTCGGGAGAAACTGAAATTCCATTCATAATTTTTCACCGGCTCCATGCTGATAAACACTCCGTCTTCGTCCACCACAGACACAATCCCGGTTGCATAAGTCATCTCTGTGGCTGAGGTTACCTTGACCGAGTCATAGACCCCGCGCACCATCGTTCCGCCGGCAGGGTTCCAGACCAGGGCCGCCTCGTCTGTGAGAAAACTCCGTGCAATTCGAAAATTGTTTTGCGGTGCGGAACCAGCGCTGATAAAGCCATCGAGAATCTCACGCTGCGTGGCACCCTCAGCTGGCCCCGCAGGCAAAAATTCCAATTCCGTTTGTGACCCAACCGTGTTAGGACCAGCAACAAGAACGGGTCCCGTCGTGGGAATCGTCGTGCACCCGCTGAGCAACAGCACAGCGAGAGCGAGCACAACTCTACGCATCGGCTTCCTCGGCTTTCGGTGGAAGTACGAGCGGTGAGACGGGATTGACCTCGCCATCCAGTGGAATCGTCAGACGAAAGCACGCACCATGTTTCGGTTCAGACCAGACGTCGATGGCGCCTCCGTGAAGTTTCGCGTATCCAAGGGCGATTGCGAGACCCAATCCCGTTCCTCCCGATTGTCGTTGGCGTGACGGATCCGCCCGCCAGAAACGATCGAACACCCGCTCCGCATCGGCCGATGTCATCCCGACCCCGTGGTCTCGAACCGCAAACGCTACTGCTGTGGCAGTCGAATCAACCCATACTTCGACAGGTCCGCCTTCTCCGTGATCGAGAGCATTAGCAAGAAAGTTGTGCAGAATCCGTCGAACCCGACGTGAATCAAGATCGACTGGTATGTGACCACCCGGTGCCAATAGAGAAATCGTTGATCCTTGTGCACGAGCGAGGGGCGCCAATTCGTCAATACACGATTGGGCAAGCACCGCCGGAGCAATTGGTTCCAGTTCAAGTTCCGCTGCGCCAGCATCAAAACGTGACAGTTCAATAAGTTCCGCTAGCAGTTCTTCGAAGGTTTCAATTTGTCGATGAAGTAACTCGGCTGCACGTGCCGAATCTTTGTCAAAGGTTTTGCGCTGTTTGAACAGCATGCTGCCGGCGAGTTTGATTGTCGTTAGTGGAGTCCGTAGTTCGTGCGAAACATCGGACACAAATTGTTGTTGCAGTTTTGAGAGTGTTGCTAAGCGATTGATTTGACCGGAAATTGATTCCGCCATTCGGTTGAATGATTCGGCCAACTTTGCGGAAACGTCAGTTCCCTCAACATCGATTCGTTCGTCAAGATTACCAGCGGCAAATCGTTCCGCTGTAGCTGCGGTTGTCATGATGGGCTGGATTGAACGGGTGGTGACGAGCCACACAATGAGCCCCGTAATGGCGACAAAGAATAACTCACCGACTACGAGAGCGCTTTGCACAAAAGTGAGATTCGCCTCGACGTCCGCCAGTTCATATACCAAAATAAGATCGTGCCGACCCGCGATCGGGACGTCGATGTTGGTTCCCATGACAATTCCCGGCGACCCACCTGGCACCTCTACCGATTGAAGGTAAACATTGGTCCGATCTTCATGGATCGCCTCTCGAAGCGAATCGCTCACGACCGTCAAGGGGAAACCAATTGACGAGGAGCTGGTCATTACCTGGTCAGTAGTTTGCCCCGGCGCTCGAAGGATGGCAAACCCGATCAGGCCGGGTGAATTTGTCGTTGCTCGAATTGTCGCTTGTGCGTTGGAATTTGCCACTTCGATATCGATGGAACTCTCGGCATTCGTGACGCCATCAAATTGCGACTGCACACTGCTCGACACGGACTGCGTTTCAGAAACAATCTCATTGCGCCGAGACTCGAAGAGATTTCTTTCGATTGTGAACGACAAGAATCCCCCAATTGCAGCGACGGCAACGAGCGAAAGCCCGACTGAAACTGCGGTCATGCGCAAGCGAAGGGACCCGACCCACGTCTCTCGAATTTGTCGGACAATTTGGGTGAACGATTTCATGCGGGGATGATTTCCCCCGCGCGATAACCCACGCCACGGACCGTTTGGACAATCTTCGGATCATCGACGTCACGTTCCACCTTGGAACGCAACCGCTGCACATGCACGTTGACGAGTCGAGTGTCCGCCTTGTATTGATAACCCCAAACCTGCTCCAAAAGCGCTTCGCGCGAGAATACTTCATCTGGACGTGATGCGAGCGTGTGCAGCAATTCGAATTCGAGTGGCGTGAGTGAAATGGGGACTCCGTCGCGCGAAACGACGTGTCCGCTCACGTCTATCACGATGTCTCCCACCTTGAGTGATCTGGACGAGGTGGAAGGTGGTCGCCGCATACACGCCTTTATTCGGGCGCTAAGAATCTGCTCGTTGAATGGTTTCTCGACATAGTCATCTGCACCCGCTTCGAGCCCGTGGATTATGTCCTGCGGATCCGTGCGCGCGGTCAACATGATGATGGGAGTCCCCGAGTGCTCTCGAATTGACCGACAGACTGAAATCCCATCAATCC
>CAIPQK010000056.1 GCA_903867185.1 uncultured Candidatus Nemicrothrix sp.
CCAGCCCCATGCCGAGCGCGTAGGCAATGAATGCGCCGAGACCTACGAAGAAGTTCTGTTGGTCGATGACGGTCGAGATCGCGGCAATAAACAACGACAGTGTGCAGCTCAATGAAACAAGTGCATAGGAAATGCCGAAGACAAAAACCGAACCAAGTTCTCGGCCTTCGGGGCCTTTCGAAATCTTCGGCAAACTCACGGTGATTTCGCGACCCATGAGCAAGCGAATACCGAGGATCACCAAGACGATGCCCAGCACGATGGTCAGCCACGGCAACTTGTCGATAATGGAAGAAAGAATCGGATCAAGAACGAGTCCGAGAACGCCGAAGACAACAACAAAGCCAGCCGTCATTGCGGCACCAACTGCGAGTGCACGCAAAACCGTTGCGTCGGCTCGGTTGTCGGTATCCCTCGCGTTCTCAAGCCCTAAGAAGTACGACAAATAGGCCGGCAACATCGCGAAGCCGCACGGGTTAAACGTGGCAACCATGCCAACACCGAATGCGTAAACAATCGCTGAGTTCATGTCACTTACCTGTTGCGGTCTTCACGAGTTCGGAGAACTGTGGTTCGGTAAGCGCGCCCGAATGAGTGATCAGAAACGTGCCGTTCGAACTCACAAGCACGGTGTAGGGGAGTCCCGTGCCACCGAGTTCACGCAGAATGGTTCCTTTGAGGTCGCGACCAAGCGGATAGGTCACGCCGGTGCGATCGGCCATTGCCTGGCCAAGGTCAGGGGATTCGAAGTAGTCGATCCCGAGAACGTCGATGTCATTGCGTTTGGCCTGCCACACCTTCTCCAGCGCCGGCATTTCCGTCACACAAGGAACACAGGTTGATGACCACACATTGATGAGTAGTGGTTTGCCGTTCGGTGTGAGTTCTTTGATTGAGCCGTCGAAGGCGACGTAGGTGAGTTTCGGCAACTTGGTGCCGGCCACGTCGGTTACCGCAGCGAGCTCAGGCGGTTGCGTGGCATTGGGGTCGAGCTTGGTGACATCCGAGGAAGTTGTCGACGAAGTACCCGAGATCGAGATGATCAGCGCAATTGCGAAACCCACGACAATCAGTCCCGCCACAGTGAGCGGGAGATAACGGCGCAGGGCCGATCGGGGTTGGGGAGGAAGCGGTGCGGGTTCCATGTGAGATCCGACTGCGAGAGGCAGTGCCGACCGTACTTGGACCCCCGCACCACTCCCAATCACCTCTCGGCCGGAGGCCGGTTCGGTGACAGGTCCGACTGTCCGAGGCTGCAGGTGGGATCGGCTCGGGGGCGGCGATCCCACCCGGCTGCGGGCAGGTGGTTGCTAGGCGGAGCGCAACCAGGACTGAAGATGCACCGGCACGGGGATGTCGGGCAGCTCATCCTCGACTCGAGCGAGCTTCGGCGGGCGGCCGCGGCGACGCTTGGTGGCGAGGATCTTTCCGTTGATGAACATTTGTCCACCCCACACGCCCCATGGCTCGTGGCGCTCAATGGCTCCTTCGAGACACTCGACGATCACCGGACAGGTCGAACAGATCGACTTGGCGATGGCGATGTCCTGGAGCTCTTCAGAGAAATAGACGCCGGTCAACGTTGCGTTGAGGTCGTTGCATGCGGCGTCGGCCCTGACGGCCGGTGAGATGTCGTCGAGCGTCTCGGCGAGCATCGGTTCTTTCCTTTCGTGGTTGCACCGTGGTGCAGGTGGAGTGGGGAGTCGAGGGACAGGCGTAGGTGGATGGACGTTGGTGGATGGGGGGTGGCCGCACATGAAGAAAGACCGCCGGGGGAACCCGGCGGCCTCAGTGCATGTACGCAGTGGTTACTGCGTCAGCTCAGAGATCGCCGGGACGGGTGCTTATGACCAAAGGTCGTAAAAGCGTTGGTCCCGGTGGCATACCAAGTGGCGGAAATGGTCACGTTGGCTCGCGATGCCACAGGCGCGACGGTGGCCGGAATGGCCGAATTACGCGGTGTGGAGGCGGTCGTGAACATGAACTCCACCGAACCATGCCTGTAGTGGCCCCGTCAACTGAATTATTGGAAATCGGCGTGTTCCCGTTCCTGCCAAGGGATCGGGGGCTAGCGTCGCTGGTCATGGGAGACGCGGATTCGACGGCGGAAAAGGGTTCGACCCGGCGATCTGAGCGCGAAAACGGCGCCAGCCGAGTGCTGCCTCTACCGTCCTCGGGCCGAGTCTTTCGACGCGAACGGCGGGTGCGGTTAGGCGATGTCGATGCCACGGGCCGCCTTCGCCTCGATGCGGTGGCCCGCTATCTCCAAGATGTCGCTACCGATGATTCCGATGATGTTGGCAGCCTCGAGGCCCGGGCATGGGTAGTTCGGCGCACGCTGATCGAACAGCGCAAGGCGATGCGCAATAGCGAAGACGTTTCGCTGGCCACGTTCTGTTCGGGAATGGGCAGCCGCTGGGCCGAACGTCGTGTGTCAATGACCGGAGAGCACGGCGGTTCGGTGGAAGCGGTGACCTTATGGGTGCATCTCGACCCTGTGACCGGTCGTCCGAAGACCTTGCCCGCTGAGTTTGTCGCGACCTACACCGAACCCTCGGGTGGTCGTGAAGTCACTGCCCGCCAAGTGCATGATCCTGTGGTTCCTGGCGACGACGGTGTGCACACGATGCCGTGGTGGCCGCGAGTCACCGACCTTGATGTTCTCAATCACGTGAACAATGCGGTGTCATGGGAAGTCGTGGAACAAACCCTTGAACGAGTTCGTGCGCGCGAACTCATCGACCTCGACACGGGTGGTTCGTTGCGCGCGGAAGTTGAATTTCGCGATGCAATTGATCACGACGTGGTTATTGCGGCGATGCCACTGACGATTGCGTATCGAGTGGTCAACGACGTTCTCGAAATCGCGTTGTGGTCGACCGATGCTGAAACGGTGCATATGACCGCACAGGTCACGTCACTGGGTTGATCGCTGGGCAGCGAATCAATCAGTTGCATCGAGCGCAGCAAGGGCTGCGTCGAGCATTCGTGCAGAACAGCCGCTCATTGAAATAGGCGGTGCCAGTTCAGTCACAAGGAGTTCGGTAATTGCACGAAGTGCTGATGATGCTTCGCCTTCACTGAGCACGATTGGTGCACCGGAATCGCCGCCAAGAGACACAGCGGGTTCAAGGGGAATGCAACCAAGTAACGGAAGCCCCTCGTCGGCCGCGAGCCTTGCGCCGCCGCCCTCACCGAATACAGCGTGTGTGTGGCCGTGCTCGCAGGTGAACGCGCTCATGTTCTCGATAACGCCGAGAACATGAAGATGGCTTTTGCGAGCCATGGTGACCGCACGAGTGGCAACACGTTGTGCGCCGACTGCAGGAGTGGTGACAACGATCATCTCTGCTTGCGGAAGCATGCGGGCTAATCCCATTTGCACATCGCCCGTGCCAGGTGGGAGGTCGACCACGATGTAATCGAGGTCAATCGCCCACGAAACGTCTTCGAGAAAGTGCTGCACGGCACGATTCAAAATGAGTCCGCGCCACATGAGCGCGTCGGTTTCATCGTCAACAAGTAATCCCATAGACACGACATCGAGACGACCGGTACCGATAGGAATCGACTTCGGGATGATCGTGCGTTCTTCGTTGGGCCCGGTTGTTGCTTCGAGGCGACCTTCAATGCCGAGCATGCGTGGAATTGAGAAACCCCAGATGTCGGCATCGATGACGCCAACTGCGAAACCCCGATCGGCAAGTGCGGCGGCAATGTTTGCGGTGACTGACGATTTACCGACGCCACCTTTGCCCGAAGCAATGGCAAGCACGCGTGCGCCAGGCGG
>CAIPQK010000057.1 GCA_903867185.1 uncultured Candidatus Nemicrothrix sp.
ATTGGTGGCGGTGTTAATGCGCGAGACGGTGGTGCCGTCGAAGTTTGTCACCCACACGCTTGATCCGTCAGGACTCACTGCAACGTTGCGGGGGCTAGTGCCAACAGTGATTGAGGTGACGGCATTGGTGGCGGTGTTAATGCGCGAGACGGTGGTGCCGTCGAAGTTTGTCACCCACACGCTTGATCCGTCAGGACTCACTGCAACGCCGCGGGGGCTAGTACCAACAGTGATTGAGGTGACGTTATTGGTGGCGGTGTCAATACGTGAGATTGACGTGCCGCCATCGTTTGTCACCCACACGCTTGATCCGTCAGGACTTACAGCAACGCCGCGGGGGTTAGTGCCAACAGTGATCGAGGTGACGGCGGTGATCGAAGGCATCGTTGCACTGGCAAGTCCTGGCAACGTCATCACACTAAGAATGGCAAAGGCTGTTGCAACGACCAGAGTGTTGCGAAAGAACCGAATGGCCTGGAAGTAGCTAATGGCCATAATCTCCAAGCCTTCTAATGGCCGAGTCCTTTCGCCCGGATACGACACCCTACCGATAGAGATCTGTGCAATGGGTGAGAGAACTTAGGCACTATTTGATGCGTTCTGGTTGGATGAAAGAACCTCTGGCCCGACTCAGAGATCAGACCCGATGCGCAATCGATTCGGTCCTCGGCTCTGCGGTTGCGGACAAATCACTTACAAGCAGGGCCGTCTTGGGCCGAGGTGCCTTGACTGCTTTGGGTGCGATGGTGAGTCGGTCTGTAAGCGGGGTTTTGTCCAGCGCCTCCCGGCGCCTGTGTGACCATCCATCTGTGCGGCCTACCAGCGGGTGTTGTCTCTTTCGAAACAACTGACGGGCAGTCAATCCCGACGCTCGGCCTTGCTCCAGGTGGGGTTTACAGAGCCATCCGAATCGCTTCGAATGCTGGTGCGCTCTTACCGCACCGTTTCACCCTTACCTGTGCCCGGTAAACCGGGCCATCGGCGGTTTGCTTTCTGTTGCACTTTCCTGCGGATCACTCCGACTGGTTCTTCGCCAGCACCTTGCCCTTTGGAGCCCCGACTTTCCTCGAACCGGTCAAGCCGGTCCGCGGTCACCCAACCGGCTCACCATCGCCCTGACAGTCTGTCATGGAGCAGGGCGAACGACCACAACGCCTTTCATAGTGTTATGGAAATCGCAGTAATAGTCGTAGTTTCCGGCCGCTGCGAAGGTGTGAACCCATGCCTTTTCAGGCTTGATGACTCCTGAATAGAGCTTGTTGGGGGCGAGGAACTGGAGGTCGTGGTCACTGACATCGTCATTGATCCACATGACGGTTCCGCCGGCTTCAATCTCGATGTCGCGCTGGTCGAACTCGCCATCTTTGACGTGAACCGTCATAGCGATTGCGGGAGCGTCTTCTTCTGACGCGGTGGTCGTTTTCGAGCTGCACGCAGTTGATGCGAACGCGATCGTTCCAACTACGAGTAGTGCTGCGAGTAGGAGCAGGATGCGGCGTTTCATTGAATGCTCAGTCCACCAGTTCAGAAATCAAACGAGGAAAGGTCGGCGTGCCATCCGCTGGCGCGTTCAATTGCTGAGACCCACCGGTCGCGGTTCGCCGCACCGGAGGGTTCGACGACGCGAGAGGGTCGCCAAGTGGATGCGATGTCGTCCCATCCGGCCCATGTGCCAACGGCAAGGCCTGCGAGAAACGCAGCGCCAAGCGTTGTGGCTTCGAGGATGGGTGAGATCTCAACAGTGTGTTGCGTCGCGTTAGCGAGCGCTTGGGTAAAGGTTGGGTTCGCGCTCATTCCGCCATCGACACGTAACGCCGAAATAGTGAGCCCGGCATCGGCCTCGGCCGCGTCAACAAGGTCGGCGCCGCGCTGGGCGATGCCTTCGAGTACGGCGCGAACTGTGTGTGGGCGACCGGTTCCGCGTGTGATGCCTAACAATGTTCCGCGCGCGCCGTAGTCCCAATTTGGGGTTCCGAGTCCGAGAAGTGCGGGCACATACACAACGCCGTCGGTGTCATCGCATTGTTGGGCAACAATGTGTGAGTCGGCGGCGGATTCAATAATGCCGAGATCGTCGCGCAACCATTCAATGTTGGTGCCGGCTGAAAGCATGATGGCTTCAGTGCCCCACATCGTTTCGTCGCCGCGCTGCCACGCAACGATCGGGAAAGTTCCGGCGTTGCCGCGTGCGGCTGATGTCGGACGATCGGGGCCGACGACGAGGTCGAGCATTCCGCCGGTGCCGAAGGTGATCTTCGCCGGGCCAGGTCGCACGCATCCTTGACCAATAAGCGATGCTTGTTGGTCCCCGGCGATGCCACAGATCATCGGCGCGCCAGCAAGGGCGGATGCTGAAGCGATCGGTCCACTCGAATCGACGATGGTGGGCAGGGTCGAACGAGGGATGTTGAGTTTGACGAGAAGTGCGTCATCCCAATCAAGCGTCTCGATCGAATAGAGCCCGGTGACAGCGGCGTTCGATGCATCGGTGACATGCACCGCGCCTTCGGTGAGTGTCCATGTAATCCACGAGTCGACGGTTCCGACACAAAGGTTTCTCGTGCGATCGGGATCGGCGTTGTCGAGAAGGTGTTTGATCTTGGTCGCCGACTGATTCGGAGCGAACCGCAATCCGTCCGCCTGAAAGACGAGGCAATCGCCCAATGTGCGCAGGTCCTGCCAGCCAAGACCGGGAGCGACCGGTTCTCCTGTTACGCGGTCCCACACGATGGTTGAGGCTCGCTGGTTGGCGATTCCGACCGCATCAACCGGGCCGCTGTTGGCGAGCGCTGCACGAGCGGTTGCTAGTGCCGCAGCGGCCATGAGCGTGGCGTCGAACTCGACGAGTCCTGGTGCCGGAGTGTCGGGGAGAACTTCTTCGCGGAATTCGACCGCGATAGTCGCGTCGGGTCGCACGATTGCTGAGCGAACGCCCGAGGTGCCGATATCAACGACAAGGATGCTCATTGCGTGCGATTCCCTCGTGAAACCGCGACCATCGCACCAATAGTTCCGAGTGACGCGAAGACGAGGGCGAATAGAACAATGCCCAAGAGTAAGACGGCTGGGTCGGAGAATTTACGAGTGGCGATGAGGTACACAATTTCTGCGCCGAGAAATGTGACGACCCCGGCGCCGGCGCCGTGGGGGAGTGCGTGCGGTGGAAGCGGGCGGGCTGCGGCGTAACCCGCCAATGCGCCTGAGAAAAAGATGATTGCCAACATCAAGCCGGCCAGCGCAGTTCCAGAGAACACCGTGCGTTGAAGAATTGCTGCCGGCAACGCGAAGCAGAGTCCGTTGAATGCTCCAATGAGAATGACGCGACGATCGAACATTCCCATCAGATGATTTCGCCAAATCCAGTGGGGGCAGCGCCGAAGTCGGTGGGCATGCCGAGCTTCCCGGGATTGAGAATGCCGTTGGGATCAAGCGAACGTTTCATTGTGTGCAATACAGAAGTTGCACCTTCGCCAAGGGCTTGAGCCATGAATCGTCCGCGGTTGAGCCCGATGCCGTGGTGATGACTGAGAGAGCCGCCGTGAGCAAGCGCTGTTGTTGTCCCCGCGCTCCATGCCGCGAGGTACATAGGTTCAATTGCGTCTGGACCTTCGGTTGCTGCTTTGCCGGCGAATGTGAAATACAAACAGGCGCCATCGGAATACGCATGAGAAAGGTGAGCGGTAGAGGAAATCACTCCTGGTGTGGAAGCAATGGCGTCGCGCACGGCCGGGTACAGGGTTGGCAGATCAGTCCACGAAACAGTGAGTTCCATTGTGTCGACCATGTATCCACGAGAGATGAGCGCCTCTAACGCGCTCACGTCGTTGCGGTGTCCAAACCACTTGGCGACGAGTTCAACGTCGAGAGGTTTCGCATCGGTGCATTCTTCAGCAGTGATGGTCGTAGTGGTGTTGACGGTTGCTTGGTCGCCCTCATCGAACGCCAATAACACGGCGACGTCGCCAGTTTTCCAATTCCGATCGGCTTCGGCAGCGTCGTACAGACGAAGGGCAGCCGGGGCAAGGCCTCGCTGGATTATGCGACGACATGCGTCGGCACCTGCTTCAAACGTTGGGTAGGCCCATGCGCTGCTGTGGTTTGCAGTTGCAATCGAACGAGCACGCAATCGAGCTCCGGTGATGATGCCGAGCGTTCCCTCGGAACCCACGAACAATTGCGTGAGGTCGGGTCCAGCCGACTGGCGGGCATGTCCGCCAGTGTGAACGATCGTTCCATCGGCGAGCACGACATCGAGGCCGATCACGATGTCTTCGATCTTTCCGTAACGGTTGGAAAGTTGTCCGGCACCGCGACAAGCGAGCCAGCCGCCCACCGTTGAAAGGGCAATTGACTGCGGCCAATGGCCAACGGTGAGGCCGTACTCCGCTTGCAGTTCATCTTCGAAGACGTCGCCGAACATCCCCGCGCCAACGTCGACGATTCCAGAAGTCCGATCAACAGATCGAATGCCGGTAAATCCACACAGATCAAGGACGACGCCACCAAACAATGGAATGGAACCGCCGACGACACCGCTGCGGCCCGCGACAGCGGTGACCGGAACGTGGTTGTTGTTGCAAAGTTGCAAAATTGCCGCGACTTGCTCGGTCGTGGTGGGTGAGACGACTACCGAAGCGATCTGGCCGACTTCAGCACTGCTAGCGCGAGTCATGATGAGGGGCCACCAGTCGCGGCTGGCCTCAACGAGAGTTGAGTGATCGAGCGCGAGAGTCGCTCCGGTTGCACGTAACTGTGCGATCACGTCCTCCGAGACCTCAACTCGAGTTGTGGCGAAATGGGCCTGACCATTTGCAGCATCAAGAGCAATAGGCGGTGTGGGATGAGATGGCATCAGGCGACGATCGCTGCGAGTTCTTCGTCGATGCGGGACCGATAATCGGCGACCTGTCGAGCTTGTTCTGCTTCGTCCCAACCGAGTTCGGGAGCGAGGAGCGCGGCGACCGCGAGTGCGACATCAGCAGAAGCATCGCGTAACTCGAGCCGGGCTCGTGTGCGGCGACTGAGGATGTCATCGACGGTGGTGGCCATTTCATAACGAACGGCAAAGATGGCTTCGGCGCGCAAGTAGGGCAGACCGGGCACGAGAAGTTCGGCCATTGAAGGGTCGGACTCAGCAATTGCGAGCACGGTGGTTGCATCTGATCCGTACCGATTGGCGAGACGGCGAACTGCGTCGCCACCAAGGGGTGAGAGCGAGTCGGCTGAGGCCATCAACTCTTCGTAGCCATTGGCTCCATGAATCTTGAGATGTTTGGTCTTGCTGCGGAGGCGCAGTCGAGCGAAGCGATCGGTCTTGAGTACTTCTGCGAGCACTTCGTCGATCGTGTCGGCAGCCATTTCGCGATAGGTGGTCAACTTGCCACCGGTAATGGTGACGACTCCAGAGTCGGAACGTCGCACTTTGTGGCGGCGAGAGAGATCGGCGGTGCGGCCAGATGCCTCGGGGTCGGCGACCAGCGGACGCAGGCCCGCCCAAGTTCCAAGAATGTCGTCGGTGGTGACGGTTTCGGTGATTGCACCATTGAGCGCACGCAACAAATACTCAACGTCTTCCTCGTTGCACTGCGGATCGTCGACTGGTCCGGTGTAATCGGTGTCGGTCGTGCCGATGAAGGTGAACTGTCCCCACGGCACAACGAACACTGATCGCTTATCGCCGGGGACAGGAATGACGGCGGCGACGGTATTGCGCACCTTCGACCATGGGACCGTGATGTGAACGCCTTTTGCCGGCCGAATCGAATGAGGATGTTCGGCTTCGTCGAGTGCTCGAACGTCGTCTGACCACACCCCCGCTGCGTTCACGACCGACTTCGTTGCAACGGTGAACGTGCGGCCGTCAGCTCTCACTACGACACCGTTAACTTTCCCGTTGACATCTTTATGAAGGCTCACGACGTCTGTGCGATTGACGATTGTTGCCCCAAATCGAAGTGCTGCAGTGCGAGCAACGCTCACGACCAGGCGTGCATCGTCGGCTTCCGCGTCGTAATAGAGATAGGACGGCATCAACTTGTCGGCGGGAAGTGTGGGGAACAACTCAAGGGCCCGCTTCTTCGAAACCCGCTTGTGCATCTTGCCGATGCGGAGACCGCCGGTGAGGTCGTACATCCACATCGCGCTCCCCATCGCCCGTGCGAGTTTGCGATTGACGACACCTTTCGATGACAAAATCGGAATGAGGAATGGCAGCACCTTCACGAGGTGCGGAGCATTACGGCGAAGGATCTGACGTTCGGCAAGTGCTTCGTACACGAGCCGGATATCGCCCTGCTGGAGATAACGGATTCCGCCATGAACCAGCTTTGAAGACTTTGAAGACGTTCCGCTGGCGAAATCATCACGCTCAACGAGTGCAACGCGAAGGCCTCGTGATGCTGCATCGAGGGCACATCCAACCCCGGTGATGCCGCCACCGATGACAACAACGTCGAAGTTGGTGCTTTCCAAGCGCTGTAAGGCGTCGGAGCGATTGAAGGCAGCGGAGTTCATGTGGCTGAGCCTAGAACGCGCTGGTCTGGAGCGCCTGATCGCCTGACCTGCGGAAATGCTCATTTAATGGAGACGCGTATTCGGTTTGTGTCGCCGGGGTGGGGGAGTCAATACTCCTCTTTCCCTATTCGCCCGCTCCGCAGGAGCCGTTCTGTTCCAATGACAAACACTTGGCACTCCCTGGCCGCCTGCATGGGAATTGATCCCGAGATCTTCTTTCCCGACCCCGAAGACGATTCCGATGCCCTTCCGGCCAAGCTCGTCTGCGCCGAATGCGATGTGCGTGAGGCCTGTCTCGAGCATGCTCTTGCTGTGCGAGAGAAGGATGGTATCTGGGGCGGCGCTACTGAGCGGGAACGGCGACGAATGATTCGTCAACGCCGTCGGACGGCCTGAACATGGAATGGCCGGCTCTGCTCTCGACGCTTGTCGCCGGCTCTGATCTGACATCGGAGCAGGCAGGCGATGCGCTGCGTGAAATCCTCGCGGGTGCTGCCACCGACGCGCAGATCGCCGCGTTCCTTATCGCGCTTCGCATGAAAGGCGAGTCGATCGTGGAAGTCTCGGCGATGGTCGATGCGATGCTCGAATCTGCAGCGCCGATCCAACTTCCGGCAGGACCAGACGCCATAGACATTGTGGGCACTGGCGGAGCTCCGAGTCGACGCGCCCATGCCTTGAATGTTTCGACCATGGCCAGTTTTGTGGCGGCCGGGGCAGGTGCCCGGGTTGTGAAACATGGAAATCGCAAAGCCTCGTCGACCTCGGGTTCCTTTGATCTCCTTGAAGCGCTTGGCATCCCGCTTGAACTCGACGGACCAGGTATCGCCCATTGTGTTTCTGAAGCGGGCATTGCGTTCTGTTTCGCCCGGTCATTTCACCCGGCAATGCGTCATGCCGGGCCAGTTCGTACGCAACTTGGCGTGCCCACGGTTTTCAACTTCCTTGGTCCGCTTTCACACCCTGCACGAGTGCAACGCCAGGTGATTGGTGTGAGCGATCAGCGCATTGCTCCGATTGTGGTCGGC
Source organism: uncultured Candidatus Nemicrothrix sp. (assembly GCA_903867185.1). GTDB lineage: Bacteria > Actinomycetota > Acidimicrobiia > Acidimicrobiales > Acidimicrobilacustridaceae > Acidimicrobilacustris. Next base: position 7,542 of record CAIPQK010000057.1, read on the forward strand.
GTATTGCAACAACGTGGGGCTCCGCGAGCTCTGGTTGTTTCGGGTGACGATGGCATGGACGAATTCACTACGACGACAACCAGCACTGTTCATGAACTGCGTGATGGTGTCGTCAACACGACAACATTCGATCCGCAAGAGGTTGGCATTGCGCTGGTTTCATCTGACGCAATCGCCGGTGGTGGGCCTGAGGTCAACGCCGAAATCGCCGGGCGAGTCTTCGCTGGCGAATCCGGGGCCTATCGGGACATCGTTTGTTTGAATGCCGCTGCGGGTCTGTTTGTCGCCGGGATTGTTGATGATCTTTCGAGCGGTGTTGTGAAAGCGCAGGAATCAATCGATAGCGGCGCTGCTGCTGGGGTTCTTCAGCGATTAATTAGCGCCGCGAACGACGTAGCGAGCTAACAAACTCACTGTCGTCAACCGCGAGTCCCTTTCGTGGAGAAAACGACGGCAAGGCTGGCAACGCCGAGGCGAGTACGCCGTCGCAGTGGTCGAGTGTGAGATCGGGCGCGGCATGTTCAAGCCACGATGCGATGCAACCGAGTTCATCGGCGAGTTCACGGTCGAGGGGCGCGAGTGTTGCGTCAGACGGTGCAGGCCGATCGTCATGTGTGGGGGAGAGGCCGAGATTGGGAAGTTCGCCTTCTCCCCATGCTGCTTGCAGGCGACCGTGATCGAGGGAGACGCCACCGAGTGGCCCGAGGTCGATATGAATGTGCCCGGCCCGACGCAACTGATCGAATTTTCTTTGACGGTTGATGGCGCCAGTTAGCGCGTTGGCGCGGTCGCGAACATCGGCGGCTTCTTCGAAACGCTCCTCGCGAGCAAGGGCGGTAATGCGGTCGGCGAGCGGGGCAAGGAGAAGGTTGGGTTCAACGGTGAGGCCGCGAACCGCACGTTCGACAACAAGTTCGTAGTCGGCGGGTTCGACTCCGCCAGCACACGGACACATCGACACGCCAAGTTGGGCAGCGGTGCACGGTGTGTCACGGAGCGCGCGTTTGCCAACTCGCCCGGCACAGCGGCGAAGCGGAACCGAGGTGTGAATGGCATCGACCACACGTTGTGCTGTCGAACGAGAAGAAAGCGGGCCGAGGTACATCGCTCCGTCGTCGCGAACGTCTTTCACAATCGACAAGCGGGGGAATGTCTCTGACAGGGTGAGCTTCACATAGACATACCGACCCCAGTCTTTGAGTTGTCGGTTGTATCCGGGCTTGTGCTCGTGAATCAGACGAATCTCATGCACAGCGGCTGAGAGCGGATGCGGATGCTTCACATGGTCGATCTGCGTCGTTTCTCGCAGCAATGATCCGATCTTTCGACGGTCATCGCCCGAGAAGTACGAACGCACTCGTGCCCGAAGATTGGTGGCCTTCCCGATGTAGAGCACATCGCCTTGCGCGTTACGGAAGAGGTAGACGCCAGGCGAACGGGGCAATGAGTCGGTGAGTCGAAGTTTTTGGGCGCTCGCATGACCAGCCATCTTCGGCAGCGAAAGGAGATCGTCGAGACCAGTGACTCCTAAGCCTCCGGCGCGTTCAATGAGGAGGTGCAACAGATCGCCGGTGGCGAGTGCGTCGTCGAGAGCGCGGTGTGACGGTTGATGGTCGAGACGGAAAACTTCGGCGAGGGTGCCCAGTTTGCAGTTAGGAACTTCGTTGCGAACGAGTCGTCGAGCGAGTGCAACGGTGTCGACAGAACGGTTTGTGAGTTTTGGCCGTTGATCACGCTCTAACGCGGCCTGCACAAACGAGAGATCGAAGCGAACGTTGTGTCCGACGATGACCGCGTCGCCAATAAACTCGAGAAGTGATGGAAGGACAGCTTCAATGCGGGGTGCGGGCATCACCATTGAGTGAGTAATGCCGGTGAGCACGGTGATTTGGGGCGGAATCGCGCAACCAGGATTCACGAGTGTCTGGAACGTTCCTAAACACTCACCGCCGCGAAGTTTCACCGCGCCGATTTCTGTAATGCCGCAAGAATCGGCCGACCCGCCGGTGGTTTCGAGATCGATCACACAGAAGGTGACCTGCGAAAGAGGCGTACCGAGATCGTCGAGTGACAGTTGGAGAGAATCTCGGGCGGGGGAAGGCACCGCCCCAGTCTGATCGAACGGGTGTTCGTATGCAAGGAGGTGGTTCCAGCCTCGCTAGTCTCGCTCCGTGTCTTCTCCCCGATATCGCTGCACCGCTTGCGGAAACCTCACCCGATTCGATGTCGTTTCGACCAAACGCACCCGTTCGTTTCACCACTACAGCGTGGGTGGTGAGCTCGAGGTTGAGAGCGAAGAAGTCCTCTCTGAATCCGTCGAAGAGGTGTCGTGCCACTGGTGCGGTAACGGTGGTTCAGTAGTTCAGACCCAGCCGCCAGCGTAAGAAACGTACTGGCCCGTCGTAAACGTGCTGGTTCCGTCGAGGAACGGTGCGCAGAACGACGCGAATTCGTCCATACGTCCGAGGCGGCGCATCGGCACCTGCTTTTCAAACATCTCTCGAACGGCAGGGTCCTTGGCGCCAGTTGCTTCAAGGAACTCGGGGAAGTCCATGAAGTTGGTGCCGACGGCATTCACCTGAACATTCTTGCGGGCAACTTCACCAGCGACATTTCGAGTGAGCATGGTTGCTCCAGCGCGAACTGATGAATACAGCGATGCACCTGGAGTCGGTCGTGCTCCCGCTGCACTGGTAATCACGAGGACTTGGCCCGAACCTTGTGCGACCAGCGGCGGAATGACGGCTTTGAGGAAGTGGTACGGCGCGTACAGGCAGCCGTCGACAATTTTCTCGTACTGATCGATCGTCGAGTCGAGAAACGAACCGGGGATGATTTGGCCCGATGCGGCAACCGCTGCATCGAAGTGGCCGAAACGAGCGATGGCCGCATCGACAAGTTTCTGAGAGTTTTCGGGCTTGGCGATGTTCGAGACTTTTTCGACAGCGAGCACGGTGGAACCGAGTGCTTCGAGTTCAGCTACGAGTTCGGCCTCAGGGTCGCCGAGCGCTAAGTCGTGTCCGCGGCGCGCCAGCATGCGAGCCATTTCTGGGCCTACGTAATGACGGGCATCGGCAACGAGTGCGATTCGGCGAGGAGTGGTTTCAGGCATGGCAGGCCTCCGTGATTTTCGGTAGCGTCGGTCCTGTCAATCCGATTGACACAACCAAGGCCGCCAACTTACTTGTTGGCGAACAGCGAGGGGCAGAAACGTGGAACTCCAAGGCAAAGTGGCTGTTGTTACCGGCGCCGCATCAGGAATTGGTCTCGCTGCTGCAGAACGATTTGTCGCCGAGGGTATGTCGGTCGTGATGGCCGATATTGAAGCTCCTGTTCTCAATGAACAGATTGCGCGACTCCAAGCCGCTGGCGCGCCAGTTGTTCCATTTGTCTTCGATGTGTCGGTAGCTGAAGAAGTCGCGGCGTTGCGCGATTTCTCGCTGGCCACGTACGGCGCTGTGCACCTGCTGTTCAACAACGCCGGTGTGGGTGGGACTGGTCGCCCGACGTGGAAGACCAAGCCGGCGGCGTGGGATTGGGTGATTGCCGTTGATCTGCTCGGCGTGGCCTACGGAGTCGAAGCATTCACTCCTCTTATGGTCGAACAAGGCGAGGGGCACATTGTGAACACCGCGTCGGAAGCGGGTCTGTGTACAACGCCGATGCTGGGCGCGTATCACGCAGCAAAGTACGGAGTTGTGGGACTTTCTGAAGCGTTGGTGATGGAACTGGCAGGTACCGGAGTCGGCGTTTCGTGTCTCTGCCCCGAACTGGTTAACACGAAGATCTTTGAATCTGCTCGACATGCACCAGCGCATCTCGGATTGCCGAAGCCAGAGCCTGTTTCGATGGAAGCACTCGCGAGTTTTATGAAAACCACGGCGATTGATCCGTCGGTTGTCGCTGGGAATGTAGTGGATGCGGTGAAGAGCAACTCGTTCTGGATCCTCACTCATGACATCACGCACGTTCGGGCAAAGCATCGCAATGAATCGCAACAACGCGGCGATACGCCAACGATGATTTCGACGAGTGGAGCAAACTAATGGCGATCGGTTCTGACTACGGCGGCGTCATTGGTCGCACCCACGCCGAGTCCACTCCGTGGTGGCCAGCAGCAGTTCATCCTGGTGATGATGCCCCAAATGTCGTCGTCATTCTTTTTGATGACCTTGGTTTCTCGCATCTCAATTGTTTCGGCTCCGACATGGTCACGCCGAACATCGACAAATTGGCCAGCAACGGTCTTCGGTTTTCAAACTTCCATGTGACGCCACTGTGTTCACCGACTCGTGCGGCGCTGTTAACCGGCCGCAACCATCACACTGTCGGGATGCGCAGCATTGCCAACTTCAATACGGGCTATCCGCATATGACCGGTCGCATTTCGGAACATGCAACGACGATGGGCGAAGTCTTGCGCGACGTGGGTTACACAACGTTTGCCCTCGGCAAGTGGCATTTGTGTCCGATGGACGAAGCATCAGCAGCGGGTCCTTACGACGCGTGGCCCCTGCAGCGTGGTTTCGATCGTTTCTATGGTTTCCTCGATGGTGAAACCGATCAATTCGCACCCGACCTGGTTTATGACAACCACCGAGTTGATCCGCAGGCAACCGCGGCCGAGGGATATCACCTCAGCGAAGATCTCGTAGACAAGGCGATTGAATTCATTCACGACACAACGTCAATCCGACCCGATCGTCCGTTCTTTACCTACCTCGCATTCGGCGCCACACACGCTCCACATCAAGCTCCTGAGGAGTATCTGGCCCGTCATCGTGGTCGTTACGACGAAGGTTGGGATGTCGCTCGCGAACGTTGGTTTGCCAAGCAGATTGAGCAAGGTCTGGTTTCTCCCGATACCGAACTTGCGCCGCGTAATCCTGGTGTCGAACCGTGGGATTCGCTTCCAGAGAACCAAAAGAAACTCGCGCTTGCGTTGCAGGAAGCGTTCGGTGCGTTCCTGGAACATACCGATGCGCAGATTGGTCGCTTGGTCGATGCCATCGATGCACTTGGGCAACTCGACAACACCGTCATCGTTGTCATGGCCGACAACGGTGCAAGCCAAGAAGGCGGCCCATTCGGCGTGCTGCATGAAATGAAGTTCTTCAACTTCATGATTGAAACGCCCGACGAAGCGGTCGACCGGATTCCGGAAATCGGCGGCCCCGAGAGCCATTCCAATTATCCATGGGGTTGGGCGCAAGCGGGTAACACACCATTCAGGTGGTACAAGCAGAACACCCACGAAGGCGGCGTGCATGTTCCGTTTGTCGTGCATTGGCCCGCAGGCATCACCGATCACGGTGGTATCCGCAATCAGTTCCATTACGTGACCGATGTTGCGCCGACAATCTATGAGCTCATCGGCGTTCAAGCTCCTGAGGTCTATCGAGGAGTTGAGCAGTACCCGATTGCTGGTGAGTCAATGGCCTACGCGTTCACTGAGCCCGACACGAAGACCAATCATGACGTGCAGTACTTCGAAATGTTCGGCCACCGCGCTATGTACGACAACGGTTGGAAAGCCGTGACCCGCCATACCGTTGGCGTGTCATTCGATGACGACGTGTGGGAGCTCTACAACCTCAATGTCGATCCTTCCGAATGCAACGACCTTGCTGGGTCCGAACCCGATCGTCTCGCACAAATGATTGAGCAATGGTGGGCCGAGGCCGAAACCTACGGCGTTCTTCCCCTCGATGATCGTGGCGTTGAATTGTTTGGGGCTCGGTTCGGCGAGCACACTCCGCATCGCCCAGATCGCCACTACACCTATCGTCCACCGATGGCTCCACTGCCTTCGCAGAGTTCTGCATCGTTGGGTGGTCGGAGCTGGGACCTCATCGCAACGATCGATCGAGCGTCGGGCGAAGGTGGCGTGTTGTACGCGCTTGGCAATGGCAACAGTGGCCTCACTGTCTTTGTGCAGAACGACCGACTTGTTTTCGATTACAACGTTTTCGGCGATCACTTCGAGGTTGAATCAGACCGAGACGTTCCCGTTGGTCGGTCGGAGATCGGGGTTCGATTCGAACGCACTGGTAAGGGCGGCAACGCAACGGTGGTAATCGATGGCGCCGATTGCGGCACTGTCGAGTTCCCGTTCGTCATGCGAGTGATCTCGAGCATGGGTTCAAGTATCGGTTTCGACTATGGCTTGCCTGTGAGTCATCGCTACACCGATTCGTTCCCCTTCGAGGGAACACTGCACCGGGTCGATATTCAACTTGCGCAGTCACGGAAGGCTGGTTCGGCTGAAGATGCCGCGGCGTCGCAACGCGCCGGTATGGCTCGTCAGTGAACCCGGGCTATTGGCCGAGTTCGTGGCCGGCCGAAGATGGCGGCCCGCTGCGCCAGCAAACCTGCGACGGTGCATTCACCGGGCTGACTGATGGCACGCCCACTGTTGTGTCTCGCGACGCGCACGGGGCAACGATGGTGGTTCGTCGCGACGCAGGCGAGGTGTTCCTTACGGGTCACAGCGTTGGCGGCGACACCGGAGAGCAAACCAGTTGGGTCGAGCGCATCGATCCGAACACGCTTGAAGTTTTGAATCGTCGTGAAGGTCTCGCCGGCGGCCCTGCTTGGCCGGGCGGATTCGCCGCACTTGCAGATGGATCTCTTGTCGTTGTGTTCGGTCGCAACATTCATCGACTCAACGTCAATCTTGAAGTGGAGCTCTCTGCGGAGTTGCCGCGTAATCGCCCGTACAACTCGTTCATCGTTCTTCCTGACGGACATATCGTCACGAAAGACTTCGGCGGGCGCCTTCCTGGCGCCGACGATTCATTTGTCGCCGAAAACTGTGAAGTCCTCGTGCTCGCTCCAACGACATTCGAAATTGTTGCGCGCGTTGAACTCCCTGAGCCCTCAATCGCTCGCCTTTCTGCCGATGGCAACACCGTCTATGTCGTAGGCGACCATTCGATGTTCCGCTTGGAATGGAACGGAACCTCGCTCGCGTTCGATCCAAAGTTCACGCCGAGGTATCGCACACTTGAAGGGCAGACCTACGGATGGGATGCGGTTATCGCTCTTGGTGCAGCGTGGTTCCTCGACAACGGCGGCGGCAGTGAGAACTACGTCGGAACATTTCGCGGCCAAGGGATTTCGGCGGCGCCTCTACATCTGGTGCGCGTTGATCTCGGCACTGGCAACGTATCGCTCACGGAGATCTGCGGCCTGCCGAATGGGATGGTTGCGAATCCGCCGTTGATCGATGAGCGCCGGATGATCGCGGTGGGTTTCGACAGTGCCAACGGAGTTCTGGCGGCATTCGATATCGATCCGGACGGAGCAACCTCGCCTCGCTGGAGCGTTGAACAAAACCACGGATCACACATGATCCTCGACCCCACTTCCGGTCTCTTTCTGTCAGCGCATCACGACAATGAACGCTGGATGGAACAATTCGTAGTGCGCGACATTGCTAGTGGGGTAGAAGCGGTGCGACTCGATTCGGGAAGTCCGCTGCAATCAGTGGTGTTCCCTGCGGTTGGCGAATCGCGCACCATATATGCGTGTTCGTTTTCGACGGTGAGCGCGCTCAGCTGGTGATATCGCTGGCGGAGTGTGTCCCCCCGGTGAACTGATCGAGTCCATCAGGAAGCGGACGTAACTCATCGCAACGCGTTTTGCTTGGGCGCGCATCGCAGTATCCGAGTATGCGCATGCCGGTGAAGTGGTGCACTCCCATCGGGTCGAGTGGACTCTTGCCATACACGGGCCCCATGTAAAACGGTCCGGGCGGGGGAGGCAGTTCGCTTGTGCGCAATCCGACGATTTCTGTCGTCGAGGGAATCCACCACAAATGCCACGCGGCGTCTGGGTCATCGGTTGAACGCCAACCGCGCCCAAGATCGATTTCATTGTCGGCCCCGCGCATGCGCACGAAATGGCCCGGAGTAGCGAGGTCAGTTCTTGGTGCCGGCGGCTTCCATCCGCTGATGGAGAGTCCGTAGAACCCGAGAACGACGAAGGTCGCTAGTGCGAGGACGCCGAGGAAGATCCAGGTGGACACCTTGGCGAGGCTAGGCGGGAACGACCTCGACGGGGATGCCGTTGACCGCTTGGTTGCCGGAGAGTTTGTCGACGAAGTGTCCAGGCGAGAGCAGATTCGAGTTCACACCGGAATGTTCACGTGCAACCGAAAGCCGAGTGCCAGCTTTGTCATGACCCCAACCGTGGGGAAGTGACACAACGCCGCGCATCATTTCATCGCTGACTTCTACGGGAACTTCGATCGAACCAGCTTCGCTCGTAACTCGAGCATTTGATCCATCGGTGAGCCCGAGTGTCGAAGCGTCGTCGGGATGGACGATGAGCGTGCAACGATTTCCGGCCTTTACCAACACCTTGATGTTGTGCATCCAAGTGTTCTTCGACTTGATGTTGCGACGACTCACGAGCACATAGGCATCGGGATCGCGATCAAGCGCTTTCCTCAATCGAGGAAGATCGCTCAGGATGTACTCGGGAGCGAGTTCGATCTTTCCTGACGGCGTGCCGATGACTTCAGCGGCGCGATTCGGAACCATTGGGCCGAGGTCAACCCCGTGTTCGGCATCTTTGACCTTTTGCAGGTTGAGCCCTTCGGGGTTTTCACCGTAGAGGTCGCCCCACGGACCCATTCGAAGTTGCAGATCGATCATGCGCTCGGGGCCGCCATGGTCATAGAGCGGGAGTGTGGTTTCGGGATCGCGCCCATACATATGACACAGCGTGGTGAACCAGCCATCGTCGAGCGCTTCGAAGTTGAAGTCGGCGTCTTTCTGTCCGGTACACAACCATCCGAGGCGAGCGAGAATTTCCCATTCGGGAACGTATCCCTCTGGAGTATCGAACAACTGGTCGCTCCACTTCGAGGCGTTGCCGATTGACCAGGCCCACATGAGTTCGTCGAAGTGTGGCGATTCAAGCGGTGAAGGCCCCGGAAGCAGCACGTGAGCGAAACGAGTGGTTTCGTTCATGTAGCAATCGATGGCGATCAAGCAATCGAGAAGTGGCAACGCGTCTTCAAGATTTTGGGAATCGGGAACAGAGAGGGCCGGGTTGGCGGCGATGTTGATGAGTGCCTTGATCTGGCCTTTGCCCGGCGTGGCAATTTCTTCGGCCAAACACGAACATGGAACCTGTCCGAGGATTTCGGGTGCGCCGCGCACACGGCTGTGCCAACGTCCGAATTCAGGCTCGCCCATGATCTTGGTGTCGGGTACCCACGTAATGGGTTTCGCCGCCGGCTTACCGAACAACATGCCGCCCAACTTGTCGAACTGTCCGGCGATGATGTTGACGACATCAACCAGCCACGAAGCAAGTGTGCCGAATTCTTGATTGCACAGGCCGATACGGCCATAGAGCCCGCCGCGTTCGGCATTGGCGAGGTCGCGAGCAATCCGGCGGATGGTCTCGGCAGGAATGCGGCAGAAGTCGGCAACGCGCTCGGGAGTGAAATCGACGCACGCTTCACGAACTTGTTCAACGCCTTCAACTAAGCCTTCGACATTGCCGAGTGTGAACAGGCCTTCGGTGAAGATCACGTTGCACATGGCGAGAAGAAACGCCGCATCGGTACCGGGAACGATGGGGAGCCATTCGGTTGCGTGGTCGGCAGTAATGGTTCGACGTGGATCGATGACAATGACTTGGCCGCCACGAGCTTTGATGGCGTCGATCTGCGCGAGTTGATCGGGGCTGGCAAGCAGTGAGCCGCCGGACGCTTGCGGGTTACCACCCATGATGACCCAGTAGTCGGTGTGAGCAATATCGACGGTGGGGATCTTCCACATGTTTCCGTACATCAAGACCGACGACACATTCTTCGGCCACTGATCGACAGTGCCGGCGGAATAGATCATCGGGAAGTTGGCCTGACCCATGAGCAGCGCGCCATAGCGGCTGATGCTGAATGAATGGCCGGCGGGGTTGCCAATGAACGCGGTCATCGCTTCGATGCCGTGTTCGTTGAGAACGCCGTGAAGGAGTTCTTCGCACTTTGCGAATGCTTCGTCCCACGAAACCTCTCGCCAGGTTTCGCCATCGCGGATCATGGGCACACGAATGCGATCGGGGTCTTCGTGCAATCGACCAAGCGTGGTGCCCTTGGGGCAGATGAATCCCTTTGACCACACATCGTCATGATCGGGACGGATGACCTTTACATGATCGTCGTCATCGAGGTGCACCTCGAGACCACACATGCATTCACACAGCGGACACTGGCGCAGATGCACCCGGGTGCCATCGGGTTCAACTCGGTGCTGACGACCGATGACGTTTTGGCGTGTTGTCGGTGTGGCGACAGGAACTTCCATGATGTGACCCCCCGGTGCAGTGGAACGGATCAGAGCGTAGACCGGGGGACTGTCTCACCCCATCGGCAGGCTGTGTACATGAACCCGACTTCCCCTTCCTTCACCATCGATTGCGATACCTGCGTCATGCAGCACACCGAGGCCTGTGGCGACTGTGTTGTGTCATTTATCTGTTCCCGAGAACCAGGCGATGCCATCGTGGTCGATCTGAACGAATACCGGGCCCTCGAGATGCTGGCTGAATCAGGGCTGGTTCCCGAGCTTCGTCATCGGGACCGGTCGGGCGAATCAAGCGAACGTCACCGCCACATGAGCTGAGTGCCTCGGTTGTCAGATTGGGTGTGACAATGGGTGTGACAATGGGGTCGTGAACCCATCGGCTCTCATCGACGAACTCAATGATGCGGCCACTGCGGCTGGTCTTGTGGCGCTGGGTATCGCTGCGGTTGAACCATTCGAAGACACCCGCGAGGCGCTCGAGTCTCGCAAGGCCGCGGGCCTTCATGGAGGCATGGCCTTTACCTACCGAGATCCGCAGCGCTCCACCGATCCCGCCCGCATCCTCGATGGGGCTCGTTCTCTCGTGGTCGGCGCATTGCCGTACGCCGCAGGTGAAGTGGGTGAGCCGCAGTTCGATGGGCCAGCGGGCCGCGTCGCTCGTTATGCCGTGAGTGATCACTACGCCGAGTTGCGTTCGGCACTCGAAGCTGTGGCGCAGAGGCTCGAAGCAGCTGGCTTCCGCACGCGAGTAGTGCTCGATGACAATGCACTTGTTGATCGAGCGGCAGCCCAACGCGCTGGCCTCGGTTGGTTCGGCCACAATGCCAACCTGCTCGTGCCTGGTTACGGCAGTTGGGTCGTGCTTGGTTCGATTGTTACCGACGCAGTGTTGGCTCCATCGGAAGTTGTGCCTGACGGATGCGGACCATGTCGCCGTTGTCTCGATGGTTGTCCGACCAACGCGATCATTGCCCCGGGTATTGTCGACGCACGTCGATGTCTTGCCTGGCTGGTGCAAGCCGAAGGGTCCTTCCCGATCGACTACCGCGAAGCGCTTGGTGACCGGGTCTATGGCTGCGATGAATGTCAGGAAGTGTGTCCACCCGCTCGACGCAGCCCTCAAGCGAGTCAGAACGTCGAGACCGATACGGCGTGGGTTGAGTTGTTGTGGATGTTGAACGCAACCGACGAAGAACTGATGGCAAAGCTCGGACGCTGGTATATCCCGCGTCGCGATCCTCGGTACCTTCGCCGTAACGCGTTGCTCGCTCTTGGCAATAGTGCAGACCCGGCCGATGTCGAGGTCCGCTCGGTGGTGCGTCGTTTTGTTTCAAGCGAAGACGAAATGCTGAGCGAGCATGCGCAGTGGGCCCACGAACGTCTCGATGGTCGGGCACAGGTGAATTCGTGAAGCACCTGCTTGTAACGAATGACTTTCCGCCGAAGGTGGGCGGCATTCAAAATTATCTGTGGGAGTTATGGCGACGACTCCCAGCGGACTCAACCGCTGTTTTGACCACACCCCACGCCGGAGCGAAAGCATTCGACGCACAGCAGCCGATCCGTATCGAACGAGACCGAGCAAAAGTGCTGCTGCCGACACAGGCGCTCGCTCGTCGAATCAATGCACTTGCGAGTGAACTCGATGTCGATCTTGTTCTGCTCGATCCGGCTGTGCCATTGGGCATTCTTGGGAAATGGCTTGAGCGGCCCTACGGCGTGGTGGTTCATGGTGCTGAAGTAACAGTGCCTGGCCGTATCCCGCTCGCGAGTTCGGTGCTGCGGCGCGTTCTTTGTGGCTCACAGGTGGTTGTAGCCGCGGGTGGTTACCCCGCGGCCGAAGCGAATCGCTGTGCAGGGATCGAACTGCCAACAATTGTTGTGCCGCCGGGGGTCGCGACAGATCGCTTTGTGCCGATCGACGCCATCGCAAAGCGTGAGGTTCGCCAAGGTCTCGGTTTCGATGCCGACGCTCCGTTGGTTGTTGGGCTGAGTCGATTAGTCCCTAGAAAAGGGTTCGATGTCCTTATCGATGCAGCAGCAGTCGTGGCCAAGCGTCGACCCACATTGCAACTCGCTATTGCCGGCTCGGGTCGAGATCGGTCGCGTCTTGAGCGAAGGGCCCGTCGAGCGGGAAGCCCCGTTCGCTTCTTGGGTCGAATCGGCGATGCCGAGAGCGCCGCATTGCTTGCATCGGCCGATGTGTTCGCCATGCTTTGTCGCGAACGTTGGGCGGGCCTGGAACAAGAAGGATTCGGCATCGTGTTCCTCGAGGCATCGGCGTGCTCGGTGCCGGTCATCGCTGGTCGAAGCGGTGGTTCAGCCGAAGCTGTGGTCGACGAAACGACCGGTATCGTCATTGATCGACCGAAGAACGTGGCTGAAGTGGCCGCAGCAATCGAACGACTCCTTGACGATTCCGACCTTGCACAACGATTGGGTCATGCTGGTCGAGTGCGCGCGGAACGCGAGTTCACCTACGACCGCTTAGCAGCGTTGTTGCACAACGGACTCCAACAACTTGGCCCACAGAAATGACGACAGGTATGACGCCCACATCATCAGCACCCGACTCTCAAGGAATGGCCGCTACTGCTGGTCGCGGAATCCTGCGCACCACCGTTGTCGGCACGGCGCTCTTTACTCTCATCGGGCTCGGCGCCATTGTTTGGCAAGACTCGCTCACTCCGTTCTACGTGGCGATTTCGTTGCTCGAGTTCTTTGTGGGGGTGGCCGTGTTTGCGCTGGCATTCCTCCGAGCAGTTGATCGGAGTCGGACCGAATCAATCGGAATTGGCGGGCTCTTTTTTGCTTCTGGGTCGGCACCGAAACCCGTTCAGGCCATTCTCATGATTTCGTTAACAGTGCAGGTGGCGGTGTCGATTCTTGTGGCATCACTGCACCTCTATACCGCCCTAGCCTTTGGGGTACTTGCACCGATGTGGGCGTTGGGCTTCACCGGGCTGTGGGTTGCGGCCTACGGCCGGTTCCCTGAGCGAGCACCCGAGCCCACCTTGGCCGCTCGCCGAGACGCAGCGCGACGAGCTCATAAACACGCTGCACCGAAAAAGTCCGCAGACGACGCGGAGTAGTCGCGGAGTAGGGTGAGGTCATGTCCGAACAGGCCAAAGAACAGATCCGGATCGATGCTTCGGTCGAACGTTGCTTTGCAACATTGGTTGATTTCTCCTCGTATCCGGAATGGGCGGGCGACCTCAAAGAGGTCACTGTTGTAGAGACCGACGCCGATAACCGCGCCGTTGTTGTTGAATTTCGCGCTGCTGCGATGGGTCGCAGCACGACCTACCAACTTCGTTACGACTATTCGGCCGCTCCTCACCGACTCGGCTGGGAACTGGTCGAAGGTGATCTTCCTCGGGAACTCGATGGCGCCTACGTATTGACGGCCGCCGATGGCGATGAAGCAACCGACGTTGTCTACGAATTAGCAATCGACTTGGTCTATCCGATCCCAGGTTTCGTGAAGCGTCGTGCCGAGGGCCGCATCATCAAAACTGCATTGAGCGAGCTGAAGGCGCGGGTCGAAGGTTCGCCCCGCCCCAGCGACGACGACTGAGCCCATCGTTCCATGGCGCCTGATGAAGACGCGATGCGGGCTGCGGCTCGCGAACTCATAGCTGCAGGTCGCTCTTTTCTCGATGCTGCAGAAGCGCTTCTTGATGATCCTGCTGCTACCGAACGAGTCGTGGCCATGATGGCGGTTGTCTCGCAGCAGGTGCAGCGAGTCGTGAGCGATGCAGCGAATGACGTCGCAAAACGGGCGCCTAGGGCGCGCAAAAATACCTGAGCGGACCTTCGGCTAGAGGCCTACGCTGATTGTTGTAGTACTGACAATTGAGGAGGCTCCATGACCGTGATCACCGAAGCATCGATCAAGGAATTGGCAGGGTTCAAGAGCTCGGACGAACCAGTTCTGAGCTGTTATCTCGATGTCGATGGCCGCAGACATGTCCGGCCAAAGGAATACCTTCTCGAACTTGAGTCACTAAAAAAGCAATTGTTGGTGACACACAAAAATCAAGACTTCAGCGCCGACCTTGCGCTCATGTCGGAGCATGTTCGAACGCAACTCGATCGGCACGGAGTTCGTGGAATCGCGATGTTTTCCTGCGCAGCAAAGAACTATTGGAAGGTGATTGCCCTTCCTGTGCCAGTGGCGAATCGCCTGTCGGTGAATCAATCTCCGGTTGTTGGGCCGCTTGAAGCAATCGTGCACGAACTCGAACCACTTGGCGTTCTCCTCGTTGATCGCCAACGTGCCCGTATGTTTATTTTCCAGTTCGGCGAGGTCGTCGAGCGGACCGAACTTTTTGAGCCACTTCCGCGGGAGTACGACCGTCGCGATGACGCGAGTCGGGGCTCGCATGAACGTGAACAACACCACATCGATGAATTAGTGCAGCAACATTTTCGCCATTCGGTTGAAGTTGTGTTTCGCCTCTTTCAGGAAAAAGGTTTCGGGCGCTTGAGTATTGGTGCCACTGACGATGTGCATGCTGCACTCGAACATCACTTGCATTCGTACCTTCGCGAGCGTCTGGCTCCGCGCATTCATGTTCCCGTCGCTGCCAGCGAGACCGAAATAGCAAAGGCCGCGTTCGAGGTTGAGCACTTGGTTGAGGTTGAGCGCGAGCAGTTGATGGTTTCGAAATTACGCGATGCGCTCGGGGCCGGCTCAAAGGCCGTGGCAGGACTCGGAGCAGTTCTTGACCGGCTCAACGAGCGAAGGGTGGCAACGCTTCTGGTCTCCAACGGTTTTGAGCAGTCGGGGTGGAGCTGTGCCTGTGGAGCATTGGCGGTGAAAGGTTCGAAGTGTCCCGTCGACGGCCAGGAAATGAGTCGGGTCGACGACGTGGTGAGTGATGCAGTTGATGCTGCGCTGCTTGAAGGGGCTCAGATTGTGACCTGTGAAGGCAATGCGGACCTCGATGTCCACGGACGCATCGGGGCACTTCTTCGCTATTGATCGCTGTTGAGCGCGAAAGATTCTCCGAGGGTTGCTTTCTGAGGCACCGGATGGACTAATCATTCACCTGTGAGTGAACGGTTGGTTGGAATCGACGTCGGTGGCACGAAGATGCTCGCGGTGGCCATTGATCGCTCGCGCCCCTCGGAATTCCTGGCAGTTCAATCACGGCCAACTCCTTCAACAGCGAAAGGAGTGATCGAGGCAGTCAGTGATCTCGCACGCGAAATGGAACTCGCTGGCCATCTCGGAGTCGGACTTGCGGGACTTGTTGCCGATGGAGAAGCGCTCCAGTCGGCGCCAAATCTGCAATGCATGATCGATGTTCCCGTGCGAACGTTGCTCGTTGAAGACCTTGGTTGCTCCGTGGCTATCGACAACGATGCGACATGTGCACTCTTGGCCGAAATGACTGTCGGCGTTGCGCGTGGCGTCGACGACGTTGTTCTCGTGACACTCGGAACGGGAATTGGTGGGGGAGTAGCGATCGATGGATCCGTGCGGCGAGGTGCACACGGATTCGCCGGTGAACCGGGCCACATGTGTGTTAACCCACATGGTCCACGCTGCGTGTGTGGGCGAACTGGTTGTTGGGAACGCTATGCATCTGGCGCCGGCGTGGTGTGGTTGGCGCAACAGCGCGGAGTGAACATCGATCACAACGGCGAGTCGATCACCGGCGAGGCACTCGCCGCTATGGCCCGCGCCGGCGATATCGATTCACTCGCCATATGGGGGGAGTTCGCCGACTGGCTTGCTCTCGGTCTGGCCAATCTGGCCGATGTCCTCGATCCCGAACTCTTTGTGATCGGCGGCGGACTCGTTGAAGTCTCCGATCTCTACATTGACCGCACTCGTGAACGGTTTGTCGAGAGTGTCCTAGGCGGGCGGGCAAGATCTCGAACTCGTATCGAGCCAGCGCTCTCTGGCCCTTCGGCGGGTGCGATTGGCGCCGCGCTGCTCAACTAGCCTCGCCGGCATGGAGTTCCGCCGAATCAATGCGCTGCCGCCGTATGTCTTCACCATCATCGACTCTCTGAAGGTTGAAGCACGTCGGGCAGGCCACGATGTTATTGATCTTGGTTTCGGCAACCCCGACCTTCCGTCGCCCGACATTGCTGTTGAGAAGTTGTCCGAAGCGGCGCACAACTCGCGCAATCATCGGTATTCCTCCAGCCGAGGCATTCCGAAACTCCGTGAAGCAATCGCTGGCTATTACCAGTATCGGTTTGGCGTAACGCTCGATCCCGAAACCGAAGTCATCAGCACGATCGGCGCCAAAGAGGGTTTCTCACATCTGATGTGGACGCTGCTCCAGCCCGGCGATGCTGCACTCGTCCCTTCGCCTTCGTATCCGATTCACATCTACGGTCCACTTTTCGCTGGCGCCGATATTCGTGAAGTACCGCTCGGTACTGGTCAGGACTTCTTCGACAATTTGCGTGAGCAGTGGGAATACTCGTGGCCCAAGCCTCGGGTCATTGTGATGTCATTCCCGCATAACCCAACAACCACCTGCGTCGATCTTGATTTCATGCAGAAGGTTGTTGACTTCGCTCGTGAACATGATGTCGTTGTGGTCCACGACAACGCCTACGCCGATATCGGTTTCGATGGGTATCGTCCTCCATCAATCCTTCAGGCCGAAGGAGCGAAAGAAGTCGCGGTCGAGCTGTATTCCATGACGAAGTCGTTCTCGATGGCCGGTTGGCGCGTCGCATTTATGTTGGGTCGCGCCGACGTTGTTGCCGCTCTGGCGAAGTTCAAGAGCTATCTCGACTACGGCACGTTTCAGCCCATCCAGATTGCCGCAACCGTCACGCTGAATGAAGCCGCAGATTTCCCCACGGAAGTCAATGCGATCTACCAAAAGCGTCGTGACCAGTTGTGCGATGGGCTCAAGCGAATTGGTTGGGATATCGAACCGCCAAAGGGCACGATGTTTGTCTGGGCTCCGATTCCTGAGCAGTACAGCGATATGAAGTCCATCGAGTTCGCGTCCTACTTGGTGAAAGAAGCGAATGTCGCCGTGTCGCCTGGCGTCGGGTTTGGTCGCGGTGGCGAAGGCTTTGTGCGCTTTGCGCTCATCGAGAACGAGCAGCGTACGCAACAAGCGGTTCGCAATCTCCGTGGTGCCCTCACCCGCCTCGAGAGTTAACTCACCCAGCGTTCACTCCTACAGGGGTTGCAGTTCTCGCTGACGTCGCCATCGCGAAACACGGCGTTCATCCTTATTTCGTAGGGTGTGTTTATGTCCCAGACCTACATCGTTCGAGTGTGGATGCCGGATCGGCCCGGCGCGCTTGGTGCACTTGCGAGTCGCATCGGGGCGGTGGGCGGTGACGTCACAGGGATCGACATTCTTGAGCGCGGTGCTGGGCGAGCGATC
This sequence comes from uncultured Candidatus Nemicrothrix sp., assembly GCA_903867185.1. GTDB lineage: Bacteria > Actinomycetota > Acidimicrobiia > Acidimicrobiales > Acidimicrobilacustridaceae > Acidimicrobilacustris. Next base: position 25,240 of record CAIPQK010000057.1, read on the forward strand.
GATGAACTCGTCATCGAATTACCCGATGATGCACTTGTTGAGTCACTCGTCGCCGAGATCCACCAGGTTGACGGTGTCGATATCGAAAGCATTCGCCCGGCGGCCGAAGCGCTTCACGATCCTCGGGTTGATGCGCTTGAAACTGCGGCGCTCCTAGTTGGCGCTCCAACTCCTTCGGCCGCGCTCGACGAATTGTGTATCCACGGTGTTCGGACCGTTGGCGCTCACTGGGGAGTTGTTCTC
>CAIPQK010000058.1 GCA_903867185.1 uncultured Candidatus Nemicrothrix sp.
TAATTCCGCGCATACCTCCCACAGCGGATTCCAATAGGCCTCGGCCAGATCGGGAAGCCCAAACGTGTGCGGGCCGGTTCCCATATTTACGCCACGCAATCCGAGTCCATGTGAGCGTCGGATTTCGCGCACGGCAACGTCAACATCCCACATTGGTGTGATCGACATCGGGAACATTCGTTGCCCGGATTGTTCCTGCAACTCCGCCGAAGCGTCATTGAAGATTTCCACAGCAAGGAGGCGAAGGTCTTCGTCGGGGTTGTCGACAAACCGCTGCCCGCCAAAACCGACCGTGTTGGGATACACGATCTGCGCCCACACGCCGTGGTCATCCATGTACTCAAGGCGCGGCTCGAGACGCCACGCGCCCTGATGAATACCTTCGTACCCAAGGCCCATGAAACTCATGCCGAGGTGTTTTTCACCGTCACGATCGATGACCGATGATCCACCAGCAATTCCCATTTCAACGCCATCAAACACCCATGCCAAGCGACCATTGCTTTCCTCGACGCGAGGCAACCGATCGGCATATTTCGAAGGCGCGCGCGATGACCAAAGGTCGGCCGGTTCGGTCAGATGGGTATCGACATCGACAATCAAAACATCGGGTTCGAGGCCAAGGACTTCGGTAAACGAGTTCATCTTGCGAGTCTGCCACTACCGTTCCGTCCATGTCGTTTGAACTCACAGGTCTGTCCGAAAAGGTTGCGATCGTTACAGGCGCTGGCCGCATGCGTTCGATCGGCCGACCCATTGCTGTCGAGTTAGCTCGCGCCGGTTGCGATGTCGTGATCACGGGAACTGGTCGCGCTCCCGCTGACTACCCCATCGATGAACAAGCAGCGGGCTGGCGCGATATCGAGTCGGTTGCTGAGGAAATTCGCGCCCTCGGACGACGATGCATTCCGCTAGTGAGCGACATCGCAAATGCCGACGCAGTAGATGCGCTCGTTGCCCAGACGATTAGCGAACTGGGGCGCGTCGACATCGTCGTGAATAATGCAGGCGCTGCTCGTGGCCCCGACCGCTTCAATGTTGTCGATCTCGAACCTGCCGAATGGCGCAAAGTGATCGACGTGAATCTGAACGGCACGTTCTTATTGAGTCGCGCCGTAGCGAAGCATTGGCTCGCCGTTGAGCAACCAGGTTGCATTGTGAATATCTCAAGCGTTGGCGGCAAGATCGCTGGCGCCGGTACCGCGGCCTACTCAGCAAGCAAAGCGGCCATCCACGCACTCGGCGCGGCAATGGCAGCCGAACTCGGGCCATTCGGCATTCGCGTCAACGCCATCTGCCCCGGCATCGTCGACACAAGTCGACTCGATGACATCGACCGCGGCGAGAACTGGGAACGCCTGCGTCACATCATCCCCATGCGTCGCCACGGCACCGGCGAAGACATTGCCAACATGTGCGTCTACTTGTGCAGCGATCAGGGCTCATGGATCACAGGCCAGGCCATCAATGTCGACGGCGGACAACTGACGATTCGTTGAACAGGGCTCGCGCCCAACTCACACCCAACTCACACCCAACTCACACCCAGCGAAACGGCTTCGCGTCACCGGCAACATAGAGCGGGTGTCCCGGGTGGCCCGCCTTTGTGAGTTTCAGCGCATGGAGTTCAACGCCCGCTTCGCAGAGCATCGCGTGCACCGCTTCGCCCCTCCCCTGGAATTCGCCATGGGTTCCCCAGGCAGCGATGACGAGATCCGCGTTCTTCGCTGCAGTCAAAATTGCCTCGTCGTTGCCCGAACCAACGGGGTCTTTCGCTGTTCGCAATCCGGCAGGGTTCGTGGATCGATACGCAAAGATGTTCGTTGTCACCATCGACCCATATCCCCACGCTTGTGCGAATCCCACACAACGACGATTGGTGGGATCAAGTTGAAACGCATCGGCAGTCGACGGATTCAGCATGAGGAAATTCACCGCGGGCAGCGATTCATCCCACACGCGAGTGAGCAGGTAGCGATGCTTGCGAACAGCGGAGAAGGTCGCAGTCGCGTCACCCCATGCTCCTAGTGACGACTCGGTGATGGTTGTTTGAGCGATGACTCACACGGTATGCCCTGCCCGATGCCCCAGTCACCCAGTCACCCAGTCACCCAGTCACCCAGTCACCCACAACCGCGGCCTCGGCCTCGGAAAGACCTGCGCTTCAACTCGTTCCGGCACGCTTGACCGACTCCACCCCTTGGGCGAATGCACAGTGAATTCCGCCTGTTCGGAAAGCTCCATGCGATAGCCCGGTTTATGAAACTCCCGATGGTGTGTGCCACATAACAACACCATTCGATCGACATCGGTCCGGCCCCCATTGACCCAGTGATCGATGTGATGAACATCGCAATGTTTGGGTTTTGTTCGACACCCCGGCGCTCGACAATGCCGATCTCGAGCAACAATTGCTCGTCGTTGCGCTGGCGTTGCGGTTCGGACTTCTCGGCCCAGGTTCAGCACCTTGGAACCTGCCATGAGCACTCGCTGCACGACTGAGTCGCAGGTAAGTATCTCGGTGGCCACAGCTTCAAGCACATTGCCCTCGTGCGACATCGCATCGCCCTGGCGCACCAACGCATCGGTGAACCACGCCCGATCAGCAGCCGACCAACCGAACGCCTTGGCCTGTTGCTCGAGATCGGCGTGCGAAGACACTCCGGCGCCGCGCAATGCCGATGCACGCAATTCCTGCACATCGACCACCAACGACACATGCGGAACGAAACGACCGGACTCTCCGGCTCCCTCACGATGAGACAGCGCGAACCGGCAGATTTCTACCAGTGCATCGGCATTGCGTTTCCCGAGTGATCGAGACTCGCCAATGAGTTCACCCCGTTCGTCGAGGGCATCGGGAACATCGAACACCCGCAATGCCGACTGCACGATCTCTGCTTCAGTTTGTGAAAGCTGGCCCTGCAGGGCCACACGACCGTCGAGCAGCCGGTCGAGATGCACCCCAGACGGACGATCGATGAACTGTTCGGGCCCGTCGGACGCTTCGGCACAACGCACCCATTGACGCATTGCCACTTCGGTTTGCGCACTATCGAGTGGTTGCAACACACGCACGACTTCAGCAGCCTGCATCGCAAACTCGGAAACGAACCGTGTCGGCACCGCCGCAACCACAACATCGACCTGCGCGCCGCTTAACTGACCAGCGCCCCACGCCTCGACAACCTCGGGCCAGGACTCAAGCCGTTCGGCCCGACGAGCCACACGCGACGCCTCCTTACGCGACAACCCATAGGCATCGGTGAACCATGCCCTCAATGAACTGGCGCCGGCATCGCGCCATAGTTCGTGCCGATCGAAACGAATCTCGGCCTCGCAGATCAAGGCCGACAATGCATCGAGCTGCGCGTGCAACTGCACCAACACTGCTGCATCGGCAGGCACGCCTCGCTCGCTCATCGTTGACAACGCATCGGACAACTGAGCGAACGCACCATCGAACGACCCGAACCCCGACTTCGCAAATCTCGACCCCGCCAACCCCAACTCCGCCAACCCCAACTCCGCCAACCCCGATGCGAACGCAGGTGAAACTGACGCGCAAGCAGTGGAGACACCGCCGCACCCACTCAGGGTCTCGTTAGTAGTTTCGTACATGTGTTCGATACTACGGACACGAAGCATCGGAGTGAATAGGTCATTCGGATCATTCCCCAACTCCCCGCCCGATCTATCACCGGCGCGCACCCGTCGGTACCGTCTCGGCCATGCGCCTCCCCACGTTCACACCAACTCCCAGCGGCGATTGGTCACCGGCAGTGCCCGGCCTCGATCGGCTGCGCCTGCAGTGGGTCGTGCTCGTGCAACTCGTCGTGACCGTTCTCATGGTCGGGATGATCTGGACCGTGCATGTCGTGCACTACGACCTCTTCCCTCTCGTGGGCGCCGACTCCTGGGACGTCTACGAACACGCGCATGTCGATCGCATCGGCAAGGTGCTGTTCGGCCCGTGGCTGCTCGAGGGATTGTGCGTGCTCGTGCTGCTGCTCGCACACCCGAAACGCATGCGCATCGCCGCGCTCATCAGCGCATTACTGATGCTGTTCATCCTCATCGACACCGCGGCATTCTCCGCGCCGGCGCACGGAGTACTGCTCGACCACTGGGATCAGCCGACCTACGACCGATTAATGACCGTGAACCTCATCAGGGCTTGGCTGTGGACGGCGAAGGGCGCCGTTGCCGTGTGGATGATGGTCGAGGTCCTGCGCACGCGCACAACACTCGACAGCCAGTTGAACCGCTAACAATCAGTTCTGCGAGCGACGCTTGGCGAGGTCTTGACGGCGACGGGCGGCGACAGCAACCACCGCCGAACCCAGCAGTGCGAATGCACCGCCAACTTCAACGAGTTTCTTGGAATCGGAACCCGTGCGAGGAAGAGCTGAAGTTGGATCGAGGGTGGGGCCGTCGTACGCCACTGCCGTAACAACGCCACCATCGCTAAGAGCGAACCACGCACTGGCCGAACCCGGGGAGCCATCGGCATGAGTGAACGCCAACGTCACCTCGTGCGCGCCCCCTTCCAAATCGGTCGGCAACGGGAACGTGCCACCGAAAGCACCATTCGCATCGGCGACTCCGGAACCGATCACTGTTGTCACCGAGTGCACCACCGTTTCGAACGGCGAACCGGGCAGCGCGCCTGTTGCCGACGCTGAAACAGTTCCTCCACCTGCCCGCAGTGAATCGCCGACGGCGAGGCTCAGCTTGAGCGATACCGAGGATGAACCCGTCCCAGACGGCGCACCGGTTGTTGTAGATGTCGTCAATGACGTACTCGGGGCAGTCGTCGTCGATGAACTTCCAGGTACCGAGGTAGAAGTCGTCGAAGACGAGGTTGACGAGCTACCCGGAGTCGAAGTTGATGTTGTGGAAGACGAAGTTGAGGAACTGCTCGGAGTCGACGTAGATGACGTCGAAGACGAAGTTGACGAACTACCTGGAGTCGACGTTGAAGAACTGCTCGGAGTCGATGTAGACGTCGTCGAAGACGTTGACGACGAGGTCGAAGACGATGAAGTTGACGACGAGGTCGAAGACGACGAAGTTGACGAACTACCAGGAGTCACTGTCGAACTCGTCGAAGTGCTCGAACCCGAGAGTTGCCGGCCGATAAGGAAACCGGGGTAGCTCTCAGAAACATCAGCGTGCGTCTCTTGAAGAGAACCGGGCAGCGAAGAAAGGTCGAAGCTCTGATACTTCCCCATCACTTTGATCCAACCAACGCCGTTTGCGTCAAAGCTCAGCGAGCTGACCTCCAAACTTGGGGTCGCCGCAAAGTCCGGCAACCGCGTGATGGAACCATCCGTCGGATCGACTTTCATGAAATGGCCGTATTGAGTCACGGCATAGAGGTCACCATCGGCAGGGTTCAGCGCAAAATTGGTGATGTATGGCCCGTTCGTCAACCACGGCCAGTTCGGAGCAAAGGGGTTTCCGACTGGAGCGATCCTGGTCGCAGCCGCAGTTGAGAGATCGAAGGAGTAGAGGACATTTTTACTGATGAAGAATCCGGCCCCCGTCGAATCAATCGCTAAACCAGAGGCGTAATCAAGGCTGGATGGAAACCCCGAAAGCCGGGTTTCTCCAGAAAGTTGGCCGGTTGTCAGATCCAACGAATGCAACATAGCGGATCCATCGCCATAGCGGAGGACGAGATACTCGAGGCCGTCGGAAGAATTCCACGCCGACCACCACGGCACTGGAGGATCGCCAACCACTGAAGCCGGAAGTGAGGCAATGAATGTCTCTTCGCCTGTCCTCGGATCGAAGTTGACCAGATCTAAACCGTGGACTGCAGTTCGGGCAATCAGCATTGTGTCGCCAGAAGCGAGGGAACGACCCACCGGTGGGTAACAAACAGCTCGAGACGGCGTCGTCGCAGACGGTGACGGCGACGGAAATACAGCGGGGAGGATGAGACCCAGTTCCCGTTCCATTGGAGCATCGGAATTTGCCTGCGTGCTTATCGGATCAGAAAGCTCAAAACTTGAAATCCGTCGACCGTCGTCGGTGCCGAATGAAGAACCGACCCATCCGATTCCAGACGAGTCGAACTCCAATTGACCGAACCCACCGTCAGAACGAAGTTGTCCAACAGACGTCAACTGGCCACAATCATCAAACTGGTAGACACCCCCGTTAAGCGTCAATGCGTAGAGCTCACCATCCACCGGGTTTAACGCGAGGGATGCGACAACGTCGATGACAGAGGCAGCTCCGTGCACAAAACCGACCAACGTTGCCTCGCCCGTCAAAATGTCGAGCGTGTAATAGGAATTGTCAATGATCAGGACCGCGGTTCCGTTACGGGTGAACGCGAACGAGAACGAGCTGGCACTTTCAAGTGCGCTAACTGCGGAAATCTGAGGACCAACGGTGCGAACCCCGGTCGTGAGATCGACTTCATTTATTGACCAAAAGCCAAAATCAATCGCGTAGACATTGCCGGTCACTGGGTTATACGTCAAAGCATCCGCGCATTCGCCGCCGCGAGCGGCGAATGCTGAACCGATCGCCGTCGCTTGCCCAGAGCCGAGATCCAACGAAAACAACGTGTCTTGAATCTGCCCTGATGGGGCTTCGCACTTCAAGCCGAAGAGTTGATCACCAACGGGGAGTGCTCGGGCCGGAAGAGGCACTTCTATGGCTCCAGCATCGGATGCAGGCCCAGCGGTACGTGAATTGATCCCAGTCTGATCCCTGCTGCTACCGAGAAAGCTCTGAAAATTCGTGGGACCGATGTCAATCACCGGCGAACCCGACATCGGCTTCATTGTTTTGGTCGGCCCGCCATTGTCACCCAGCGCATACAACTGCGGGTCAAGGCCGGTCACATTGTTTGAACCATTGATCGAAAGATCCGCGCTTACAACGCCAACAAAGGAATAGCTGACGCTGATCGAAGTGCCCGGGGCTGAGCGAAGGTTGCCGAAGTCGGCAGGAACGGTTCCGTTGCTGAAATTTCCCGAGACGATTGAGCCGATCACATCCAATTGAGAGGTGTTGTTATCGAGCGCTATCGCCCCATTTGTCGGCGACGAGTAGGAGTTGTTGTTTCCTGTGATCGTGGTCTCGTCGATGTTTGCCGACGCCGAGGCCCCAACTTCAATTGCGCTCGCGAAATAGGCCGAGTTGTCAGTAATTGTTGAATTAATCATTTCCAGATGCGAGTTCTGACCGGTGATTCGCACTGCGCCACCGATATACGCCGAGTTCGAAGAAAAGGTTGAAGTCCTTACGTTAAGAGTTGCGCCGTAGACGTTGTACGCAGCGATCGCTCCACCGTGTGCACCAGCGTAATTTCCTGAAAATGTCGTTCTTTCCACTTGGGACGAATAGCCCGCGTTGACAGCCCCACCAAAGCCTTGCGCAGTGTTATTCGAAAATGTTGAGTTGTCGAGATAGAGGTATCCACCGACCGAAACCGCCCCGCCGTCACCTACTGACGTGTTCCCCGAAAGCGTCGACCAGCGGAGATTTAACGTACCGTCGACAGAAATTGCACCGCCGTCCGCATCCGAAGTGTTGTTCTCGAATTTCATGTCGTAGGTGTCGACTCGGCCGATCGGGGCCATGATGGCGCCGCCACCCGTGCTCGAATGACCGTTCGCGATCGTCATCCCATAGAGAACGAAACTGCCGTTCGACGCCGTTTGGAAAACTCCCGTTTGTCCCTGACCACTAATGGTGAGCAGGTCGGGGCCCGGGCCACCGAGATAGAGGTAGAGACTCGTATCGACAATAAGTGGACCTTGTGTTGCGTCGACGAGAAGCGTTTGTGGGCCGCCAGTGAACAGATTGCTGTCGAACGTAATACCGATACCGTCGTTTACCGTCGCAGCCGCTGCCAGCGCGTCTCGAAGCGAACAAGACCCAGCGGGCACGATGCAGTCGGAAGCATTTGCTGCACCATCGTCGAGCGTGTCGACGGTGAACGATGTCCAGGCTGATGCCGGCGATGCGGTGAGTCCGAGCAACAGTGCCCCACCGGCACTTCCCAACACAGTTGCGGCGGCCCCTGCTGCTCCCGCCCGACGGCGTCGCACACTTCGGCTCGATGAGACTTTGGTGGATGCCACGGCACGTACCTCGCGTCTAGGGAACCCGGAAGCGATAACCGAGTACCTCTAGCCTACATAAAGGCACCCCTCTGGTATGACCGCTGAGCGTCATTTCTTGATCCACCGTGCGAACAACGTCACACCTGAGAGATGGAAGCTCTAGTTCGGCGAACGACGCTTGGCGAGGTCTTGGCGCCGACGGGCGGCGATAGCAACCATCGCCGAACCGAGCAGTGCGAACGCACCGCCAACCTCAACGACCTTCTTTGAGTTCGAACCCGTGCGAGGGAGTGCTGAGGTCGGAACAGGCGTCGGGGCGTCAGCGCTCACTGCAGTGACGGTTCCCGATTCATCGATCGAGAACCAGGCGCTGGCCGTACCCGGAGAGCCATCGACGTTCGTGAACGTCAACGTCACTTCGTGCGCGCCACCTTCCAAGTCGGCGGGCAACACAAACGTCCCCCCGATTGCTCCGTTCGCATCGGCAACTCCGGAACCGATCACGGTTGTCGACGAATGCACCACCGCTTCGAATGGGGAACCGGGCAGTGCGCCGGTTCCATTTGCTGTGATGGTTCCCCCACCAGCGCGCAACGAGTCGCCGACTGCGATGTTGAGTTTGATCGAGACTGTTGATTGAGCCGGCGATGAAGGAATGCTCGATGTGCTCGATGTGCTCGAACTGCTCGGCACACTGGAGGTTGTTGTCGACGAAGAGGTCGACGAGGGCGACATCGTTGTTGTCGTACTTGTCGTACTTGTCGACGATGTCGTACTCGTCGAAGTCGTGCTTGAAGTTGTCGACGAAGTACTCGAAGTCGTACTCGTCGTCGAGGTACTGCTTGTCGTCGAGGTACTGCTTGTCGTCGAGGTACTGCTTGTCGTCGAGGTACTGCTTGTCGTCGAGGTACTGCTTGTCGTCGAGGTACTGCTTGTCGTCGTGACTGTGGAA
>CAIPQK010000059.1 GCA_903867185.1 uncultured Candidatus Nemicrothrix sp.
AAGGCGCGGCGTTTGCGCAGTCGTCTCGGCGATCTTGGCCTGATCGTGGTCGACTATTTGCAGCTCATGAGTGGTCGCTCGAATGCGGAAAACCGGCAGGTCGAAATTTCCGAAATTTCACGAGGTCTCAAAATTCTTGCTCGTGAACTCGAATGTCCGGTGGTGGCGCTTTCGCAGCTTTCACGACAACTCGAAATGCGGGCCGATAAGCGACCAATGCTCGCCGACCTTCGTGAATCGGGCGCAATCGAACAGGACGCCGACGTTGTCATGTTCATTTACCGAGACGACGTCTACAACCTCGACTCACCCGATCGCGGCACCGCGGAAATCCTCATCAGCAAGCACCGAAACGGGCCGACCGGCATGGTCCGCCTTGCGTTCCTCGATCACTACACAAAGTTTGCCAACATGGCGCGAGGAACCTGAGTCATCCACGGCACGGTCGTCACTTTGACTGCGTGATCAAGCGGCGTGAAGCAATGGGTCTGATGTGCCGTCGTCGGTATCGGGCGTTGTTGAACCATCATCATCGGGCTCAGCTTCGTTTTCCTGAACATCGTTGCGACGCCATACGAGATAGAGCAAAGAACCCAGCGCTATAGGAAGAGCGAAGGTAAAGGCTCGGTAGACAATGACCGCTGAGAGGGCGATTGAAGGATCGACGCCGGCGGTAATGAGCCCTGCAGTGATTGCGCCGTCGAGGACTCCAACTCCGCCCGGAGTCGGGATGAAAGAGGTTGCAACTCGCGCAAGTAGGTAGGCGCGAAGAATGTCGATGGTTGAAATCGCTGCCGGAGAGAGATCGTCGACAACGACAACCAAGATGAGCGCACCAAAGAATGTCGACAATGCCCCGGCGCCGATGAGCTGTGGCGCACGCTCGCGAAGGAGAAGGTTTGCGCCGGAACGGAACCGATGAATTGATGCGCGGAACCGCGCCCGTCGGAAGGCTCCTTCGGTGCGGCTCGTTCGCGTGACGACGTTTTCAGCAAAGTGGAGAACGGCTTGGCTGAGCCGAGAGTCGCTACTGAGAATCGCCCAGAGAAAGCCCGAAAGCATGAGTGCGATCGCTGCTCCCGCAAGTTCGACGAAATCGACTGGGGTCATTCCGCGCAGCAGCATCGATGCACAGATCACAGTTATGAGACAGACCCATCGCCCGATCGCAAAAGCTTGGCCACTGGCGAAGACGGTGAGCGCAGCCTGCTCGGACCCGTGGCCAAGGCGGCGGCAAATCTTCATTCGCGCGGCGATTCCAACGACCGATCCTCCGGGCAGACCATTTGCTGCAGCAAGGTTCACTTGATCAAGGACGACTCCGTGGCGGAATTTGAGGTGGCCGTGGGTAAGTCGGTAAACCAGACCACGCGAGACCAGCATGGTGAACCAACATGCAGCCACGAGAGCAAGAGCGGGAAGAGTGAGCGAGCTGATCTGTGTGAGGGAAGAACCGATCAAGCCGCGAAATCTGATTGCCGCGAACCCAAGTGCGGTTACTACCGCAAGGGTGCCCACAGGCCGCAACCATCTCTGGAGCGAAGGATTCTTCCATTGGCTGGCGAAGGTGTTTCTCTCCACCGTCTGACGCGGTGTACGCATCAACGGATGCACTGCGGCCGGGTTCGGTCTGTTGACCGACCTTCTGGTCACAGACCTGACGGTACAGAGGTGATTTCGCTAGGGATAGGTCAATGAGTATGTGTTCGTCGCGAAATCATTCTCTGCTCATGGAGTGGTTACCTCAGCGTCACCCACGACTCAGCCGTAGGCTTACCTGATGAAACTTGGCGATGAAGTCACCGTGCATATGAATGCCACGCCCCAACAGGTGTGGGAACTGGTCAGCGACGTCACGCAGATCGGTCGCTACAGCCCGGAAACCTTTGAAGGCGAATGGCTCGACGGGGCAACTGGTCCAGCAGTGGGAGTCCGCTTCCGCGGTCACGTCAAGCGCAACCAAAAAGGCCCGACCTATTGGGCGAAGTGCTTTGTCACCACCAGCGAACCGGGCAAAGAGTTCTCCTTCGGTGTTGGCGAACCAGGCAAAGCCGCGATCAATTGGGGATACCGATTGGCACCCGGTGCAAACGGCGGCACTGATGTCACGGAGTATTTCGAACTTGCTCCGAAACTTCCGATGAAGATCTATTGGACGTTGTTGGGTTGGAGTCGAGGCAAAACCAACCGCAATGGCATGCAAACCACACTTGAGCGCATCAAGAAAGTCGCCGAAGCCGATGCAGCATCGACGAACTGAGGAGTTCGTTCGAGCGAGCTTGAGGAGAAGCAATGACTGAACACACCCACGGCAAAGAGGTCCTGCGGCCACTAGGCATTGAGGGACGTGCACTTCGTCAGATGATTCCCGATGTCTATGCCGGTTTTGCTGGATTGAACAAGGCAGCGATGGCACCAGGAGTCCTTGAGCTGAAGTTCAAAGAACTGCTCGCTCTTACGATGGGCATCACTCTCCGATGCGACGGTTGTATTGCGACACACGCTCGCGGTGCAGCGTCTGCTGGCGCAACGCGCGAAGAAGTAGCCGAAGCAATTGGCGTCACCTTGCTGATGAACGGTGGGCCAGGAACGGTCTACGGGCCTCGCGCCTACGACGCGTTCTGCGAATACATCGAGGCAATTGAAGCCAAGGACACGACGCCAGCGAGCTGACGCTGATGGCTTGGAATGATCCACCATTGCGTCTCGCACCTCGCTAGGGTCACGCCATGGCGAGTGACTTTCAGATGAAGACAATGAACAAGGTGCATAGCGCGACGCTGAAGTTGAGCGGCGGACGGCTTGGTTGGCACATGTATGGAATGCCGGTTGTTGAACTCACGACGATTGGTCGTAAGTCAGGACAACCGCGCACTTCGTTGCTGACATCGCCGGTGCAGAACGGCGATGCGTTCGTGATCGTTGCATCACGCGGTGGCGACGACATCAACCCGGCCTGGTTCTTGAATCTCAAAGCGAAC
>CAIPQK010000060.1 GCA_903867185.1 uncultured Candidatus Nemicrothrix sp.
CGAGTGGCTCATTCTTCTCACTCGCACCGACCTCGACCTTCCGAAGCACAAGGGGTTGACGATGTTCATCCTCCCGATGAACACCCCCGGCATCACCGTCGAGCCCGTGCACACGCTTGGCACCGAAATCACCAACGCCACCTGGTACGACGATGTACGTGTTGGCGAGGATGCAGTTCTTGGCGACGAGAACGGCGGTTGGCGAACCATGACCACTGTTCTCGCGTTTGAGCGCGGTGTTATGGGCGGCACGAATGCTGGTGTTCCGCTGCTTCGCCATTTCCACGAATGGGCCGTGGCCAACGGGGTGTTCGACGAACCCACCACTCGTGAACGTATGGCGCGTTCAATCATCGACATGCAGGTCGCCACGTTGCTGACGATGCGTTCAGCATGGATCGCCGCTTCGGGGGGCATGCCCGGACTCGAAGGTTCGATGACCAAAGTGTTCGCGGTCGAGGCCTATCAGCGCGCGTCGCGCTGGACCCAAGCCACAGCGGGCCCCGCCGGGCTCCTTCAGTTCCATGAAGAGGGCGCCGCGGGCGAGGGATTCGTCGAATACGACGCCCGCCACTCGCCCGTGATGTCGATCTACGGCGGTACGACCGAAATCAACCGGAACAACATCGCCGAACGTCATTTGGGGCTCCCTAAATCCCGCTGACCTCGCCGGAAAATCTGCTCCTCGACATTGCCCGGTCTCTGTAACAGCGATACGGTGACTGCAGTCACTCATGCCGACGACCGGCGTGGAATCCAGGGGGCAACGTTGAGCAGCGACGAGCGGTACATCGTTATTTCGGCCGATGGGCATGCCGGGGGAGACATCCCCGATTACCGGCCCTATCTGGAATCGAAGTGGCACGAAGATTTTGACCAGTGGGCTGCTGCCTACGACAACCCGCACGAGGACCTGCTCGGCGATCTTGGTCCCCGAAACTGGGATTCGGCTCGCCGCCAGCGCGACGTCGAGGCCGATGGCCTCGCTGCGGAAATTCTCTACCCGAACACCATTCCGCCTTTTTACCCAAAGTCGTCGCTTACCGCGCAACCACCAGCGTTGACGCAAGCCGATGCCGATCGTCGTTGGGCAGGGCTCCAAGCGCATAACCGTTGGCTTCGCGACTTTTGCAATGACGTTCCGGGCCGACGTGCAGGCGTGGTTCAGATCAACCTTTACGATCCCGAAGGTTCAGCCGCAGAAATCCGATGGGCGCGCGAAAACGGTCTCAACGGTGGCGTTCTGCTTCCAGGCACACCGCCCGGAGTTGACCTTCCCCAGTTGCACGATGCGTGTTACGAGCCGATCTGGAAGGCAGTGAGCGAAACGGGAATGCCGCTGAACCACCACACCGGATCTGCTGCGCCGCCTTCCGACGGATCGCCCGAAGGTATGGTCACGTTCCTGCTCGAAGTGTCGTGGTACGCGCATCGTGCGTTCTACCAGTTAGTTATCGGCGGAGTACTCGAGCGTTATCCCGATCTGCAGTTGGTATTCACCGAGCAAGGAACGGCATGGGTTCCTGAAGAACTTGCACGTCTCGATCATTTCTTCCAGCGCATGAGCGGTTCAGGCGGATCGCAGGAAGAAGCCTGGGGTTCTGAAGTCGTCGGCAAGTTGTCGTTGAAGCCAAGCGAGTACTTCAACCGCCAGTGTCACGTCGGTGCGAGTTTTATTCGTCCTGCCGAGGTGCAGATCCGCGACCGTGTTGGCGTGGATCGAATCATGTGGGGCAGTGACTATCCCCATCGAGAAGCATCATCTCCGTATTCAAAAGAGTGTCTGGCATTTGCATTCGGTGGAGTGCCGAAAGCAGAAGTCGAAAAGATGCTTTCGCTGAACGCGGCGAAGTTGTACGGCTTCGATCTGAATTTCTTGCGGCCAATTGCCGATCGGATCGGTCCGAAGGTCGACGAAGTATTCGCCGGACTTGCTCCGCGGATTTTGCCGGCCGACGCCAATATGTGCCCTGCATTCGCAGGCTACGAGTTCGCAACTGACTGAGTTAGGGGAGACCAATGAAGCCTGAAGATTTTGCTGACAACGATCCGTACCTGATCATCGCCGCAGACAGCCATGCTGGTTTGCCGACGAATGACTATCGCCCGTACCTCGAGAAGAAGTACCACGATCAACTCGATCAATTTCTTCTCGAGCAGCAGGAACTGATCGAAGCATCGACTCGACTTGGTGTGCGCGACGACAAGTACGCGAAGAAGTGGTTCGAAGAACACGATGAAGAACTCGCTGGCGGCTGGGATGCCATCAAGCGCGATCAGACGCTCGACGGTGACGGTGTCGCCGCCGAGGTCGTGTATCCCGATGCCGACGCGGTTGAAAGCCGCACTGCAGTGCCGTTCGGCGCTGGTCTCGGCCTTTCTGGCGATCTCGATCCCGAACTTGGACTTGCCGGAGCTAAGGCGCATAACCGCTGGCTCGCCGATTTGTGTGCAACGAATCCTGAACGTCGTTGTGGCGTTGCGCTTGTTCCGATCACCGGTCCCATTGAAGATGCGCTTGCCGAAATTAAGTGGGCGAAGGAACACGGCCTTGGAGCCATCATGATCCCGGCGCGTTGGTGCAACCAAACGCCGTATCACGATCGTCGCTATGACCCGATCTGGGCCATGTGCGAGGAATACAACATGCCGATCGTTACTCACTCGGGTTCGGCTCCGCGCGAAGAGTACGGCGACCTTCTTGGCATCTATGTCACCGAGGTCACCTGGTGGCCGGCGCGTCCGATGTGGTTCATGTTGTGGTCGGGCGTGTTCGAGCGCTACCCAAATCTCAAGTTCTGCGCGACCGAAGGCGGTTGCTGGTGGTTGCCACAACTGCTGTGGTTTTGGGATCGCCTGTGGGCAGGACAGAAGGGTTCCGAGAAACTCGGCGCCGGCGCATTTGCGGGCAAGGTCGAGATGCTTCCAAGCGAGTACATCGACCGCAACTGCTTCACGGGCCTTGCCAATGTGAAGCGTCGTGAAATGGGTCAGCGGTACGAAATCGGAATCCAGAACATGCTCTGGGGCACCGACTTCCCTCATCCCGAAGGCACTTGGCCAAACACACACGAATGGTTGAAGAAGACCTTCTTCGACATTCCGATCGATGAGTCCCGAGTCATGCTCGGGCTTAGCGCCGGCGATGCGTTCAGTTTCGATATGGATGCATTGCGCAAGATCTCGGAAAAGATTGGCCCCACGCCAACCGACCTTGGTCAGCTTGGCGAGGGTCGCACCGCACAGGACCTCACCGATCGTTGGGCGCCAGTCAAGGAAGTTGGCCGTCACTGGCTGACTGGTCACGACTTTCCGCTCATCGCTCAGTAGTAAACGGTGAGCGCAGCATCTCGAGTTCGTAGTGAACCGGTCGACCGCGATGGTCGGCCGGTTACTGCCGATGAGATTCTTGAGGTAGCCGGCAACATCGTGGAACGTCACGGAGTCGATGCGTTAACGATGCGGCGACTCTCTGACGATCTCGGAGTCGCGGTTACCTCGGTCTATTGGCACGTCGGCAATCGAGACGCGGTCCTCGATGGACTTGTCGATCGTCTTCTCGATCGGATGGAAACCATTCGTGCCGAAGGCGATACTCCGGTTGAGCGGATGGCCTCGTTGGCCCGTCAGTTGCGATCGACACTTCTGGAACGTCAGCATCTCGTCGGCTTGGCCCATGAACGTGACCGATCGCCGGCGATGTTTCTGCCTGTGCAGCAGGCCCTTGCTACCGAACTCGCATCGGTTGGTAAACATGGCGCCGAAGCGGCTCTGATGCTTCGGGCGTTGCAGGTGCACGTTATTTCATCAGTGCTTATGGACCGTGCCGCTGCTCGAAATGCCAGTCACGGAACGGTTGACCCCGATCTGTGGCCCGACCATTTCGTTGACCGCGAACTCGTCGCGGCGTTAGCGGACCCAGCGGCATACGACACGGTATTTGAGTTCGGCTTGATCGCACTTCTTGGCGGCCTCGGAGTGAACGACTAGCGCCTGACAACGCAGGGTTTGACGCGACTATCGTCCGGCCATGGCTGACAACGCAGAAGAATTCCAAGCCACTGAAACTCCGTGGCGTCGTGACCCATCAGAACTTACGGGGCGACTTACCGATTGGGTTGTAACCGCTTTCGGTGAAGGTTCAATCGTGACCAACGTGGTCGCACCAGACAACGGCATGTCGAGTGAAAGTTGTTTGTTCGACGTAACTCTCGATGGCGTCACTACGCAGTACGTCGCGCGCATGGCGCCGCTTCCTCATGTGATCCCGGTCTTTGAGAGTTACGACATTGAGCTCCAAGCCAAGGCCATGAATGTTGTCCGTGCCAATACCCAAGTTCCGGTCCCCGAAGTCACCCACGTTGAACTCGATGCCGCAGTCCTTGACACGCCATTTCTCGTTATGAAGCGAATGCCTGGTGGGGCTCCGACCGACATGCCGCCCTATGTCTTTGGTGGGTGGGTGATCGATCTTTCTGATGACGAGCGCGAGCTCATGCAACGCAACGCAGTTCAAACGCTTGTCGATCTTCACGAACTCCGACCCGACAACACCGACCTCGCGTTCCTTGCTCGTCCCGATAAAGGTGAGTCGGCACTCGATCAACACCTTGGCCACGAGCGCGGGTATTACGAATGGGCCCGCGGCGATATCCACTACCCGCTGATCGAACGGACCTTTGAATGGCTCGAAGCCAACCGTCCAACGCTTGTGAATCCGACGGTTCTCAACTGGGGCGACGCTCGTATTGGCAACATGCTTTGGCAAGGACCGACTCCCACGGCCGTCCTTGACTGGGAAATGGCCTGTGTTGGCCCGGCTGAAGTCGATCTTGCCTGGATGATTTTCCTGCACGCGTTCTTTCAGAACATGGCCGTGACCTACGGAATGCCCGGCCTTCCGAATTTCATGCGGCGGTCGGAGATGGCCGCGCTGTACACCGAGATGAGCGGTCGTTCGGTGGAAGCACTCGAGTGGTTCGAGGTGTTCGCGGCCCTTCGGTTCGCGACCGTGTCGGTGCGCACTACGACTCGTGGAGTCGCATACGGCCAGATGGAAGCGCCGGCCGAGCCTGACGACGTGATCATGTTCCGTGGTCTGCTCGAACAGATGCTCGATGGCACCTATTGGGAGGGTCGATAGTTCCGTCGCCGGGGTTGCTCTCGACGACCTCAAACGTGTCATCCGTCACATCACGGGCGGGATCGCGCTACGGTTCGCGCCGTGAGCCGTGTGGATGACCTTCGCAAACTTGATCAGGCTCTTCTACGCATCAACCGAATCTCGACCGGACGAGTGGCGTCACGGGTCCGTTCGGAGCGTTCGGGCGTGATGTTGTCCCGTCCTGCGATTTCGATTCTGGGGACTCTCCAGTCCTCGGGGCCGGTCCGACTTTCTTCGTTGGCTCGCCTCACCGGCCTTGAAGCCCCGTTGATCAGCCGCGAGATCAAGGAACTGAGCGACGAGGGATACGTCGTTCGGGCATCGGATCCCACTGACGGGCGAGCGGGAATTGTCGAACTTTCGGCGAAGGGCAGCGATGCCTGGAAGCGCTTTCGTCATGCGGCCGATGACATCAACGCAGAAACATTTGCGGACTGGTCTGCTGAGGATCTGCGCATGCTCCGGGTCTTGCTCGAACGGGCTGCTCGGGATGTCGTGAACGGGTCGGCCCATGTTGAGCGCGCCGATCGCGCCAGCTGATTTCGTTTCGGCCGACATCAGCAAGAGTCGTCGCCTACATTCCCCGTCATGACTGATGCCTCTTGGGACACTGCCGACCTCAACCGACCGGTGTATGCCGCTGATCTGATTATCAACGCGCTGAACCGAACCCCGGACAATCCGGCGGTGAACATCATCGGACAGCGCGAAATGACCGCGCGTGAAATGAGCGCGATGGTCAGTCGCTATTCCCAGGCACTTGCTTCCAAAGGTTTGACCCAAGGAAAGCAGTTGTCGGTTCTCGCATTGAATCGACCAGAGGTGCTGTTCAACATGGCGGCGAACCAGATCAATGCCACGCGTTCAACGCCCTTGCACCCGATGGGTTCGGTCGATGATCAGGCCTATGTGTTGTCTGACTGTGGTGCTGAAGCACTTGTCTTTGATCCAGACAATTTCACTGATCGGGCGCGTGAACTTGCTGACCGTGTTCCCACGATCAAGCACTTCCTCTCACTCGGTCCATGTGAATTCGGTGAGGATCTTGACGCGCTCGCGATGACATTTGAGCCGAAACCGCTTGTGGCTCCACATGTTCAAGCAGAGGATCTCGCCGGTATCTCCTACTCGGGGGGAACGACAGGAAAGCCCAAAGGAATTATGAGCAGCTATCGCGGCGGCGCTGCGATGGTTCAAATCCAAATGTCCGAGTGGCAGTGGCCGGAAGAAGTCCGTTTCCTCATTTGCACGCCACTTTCGCATGCAGGCGCAGCGTTTTTCACCCCAACACTGCTCAAGGGTGGTTCACTCACCGTTCTTCCAGGTTTTGATCCCGAGAAGTTCATGCAGACGGTGCAGGACCATCGCATCACCGCCACGATGTTGGTGCCGACGATGATTTATGTGCTTCTTGATCATCCCAAGTTCGATCAGTACGACCTGTCGAGCCTTGAAACCATTTTCTACGGCGCCTCTGCGATCTCCCCGACGCGCTTGGCCGAAGGCATTCGCCGAATGGGCCCGATCTTCTTCCAGTTCTACGGCCAAGCCGAGTGCCCGATGACGATCACCGTTTTGCGCAAAGAAGACCATGACCCGAACAACCTCGAACGGTTGGCCAGTTGTGGGCGCCCCGTGCCGTGGTTGCACGTCGCGCTTCTCGATGACGACGGCAACGTGGTGCCACACGGCGAACCTGGTGAAATTTGTGTGCGGGGTCCGCTCAACATGAAGGGCTATCTCGGAAAGCCTGAACAAACCGCCGAGGCTTTCCAACACGGATGGCTTCATACCGGTGATGTGGCACGAGCTGACGACGAAGGGTTCCTCTACATCGTCGATCGCAAGAAGGACATGATCATCACTGGTGGCTTCAACGTTTACCCACGTGAAGTCGAAGACGTCATCTCTACCCACCCTGCAGTTTCTGCGGTAGCGGTGATTGGTGTTCCCGATGAGCGTTGGGGCGAGTCGGTCAAGGCTGTCGTTGTGGTTCGTCCCGGCGAGTCAGTCACTGCCGAAGAACTCATCGCATTGGTGAAGGAAGCGAAGGGTTCCGTCCAGGCGCCAAAGAGCGTGGACTTCATCGACGCCATCCCATTGAGCGCACTCGGCAAACCCGACAAAAAGACACTGCGTGCGCAGTACTGGGGTGACGGCGGCCGGCAGGTGAACTGACCTTCGGGGCCTTTCCGGTCCCTCGAAGTTCCGGTGAAATAGTTCACTCAGGAAACTTTCTCTGTGGGTTGTCTGCCGGTAGTCTCGCCAGTTCATCACCAAGCCCCTTGGTCCGATTCGGAACACTAAGGTGGCGTCGGTCACAGTTCGATAACGATTCGCAGCAACGTTCCACGATTGGGACGAGGGGGCACAGAGTGCAGACATTCCTGCAGTACACAATCTTGGGTCTTGCGCTTGGTGGTGCCTATTTCATCGCCGCTTCCGGTCTTGTTGTGACCTACACGACCTCGGGCATCTTCAACTTCGCCCAGGGTGCCATTGCGATGCTCGCCGTCTTCACCTATTGGCAGTTCCGATGGGGCTGGGGATGGCCCGCTCCTCTGGCGCTACTCATGGTGCTCGGCATTTTGGCCCCGCTTCTGGGAGCGGTTCTTTATCAGGTCGTGATGAAGAATCTTCGCGGCACCTCTGAAGTCACCAAGATCATTGTGTCGATCGGCGTGATGCTTGGCTTGCAGGCGTTGGCAACCTGGGTTTGGAACCCGACCTCAAGTACGCCTCGTCAATTCCAAAAGTTCTTTGGACCGAAGGCGTTTGCTCACGTAGGCAGCCTCACGATTCCGTGGCACATCATCATTTCGTTCGCTATCGCCATCGCTATTGCGTTTGGCATTCGGTTTCTTTTCGTCCGCACCCGTTCTGGTGTAGCGATGCGAGCCGTGGTTGACGATCCGGAGCTCCTGCAGCTCAATGGCGGTCGCCCCGAACGTCTCGCGATGATCTCGTGGGCCGGCGGTTCATTCCTCGCTGCACTTGCGGGCATTCTCATCCAGCCGATGATCGGCTCGGCCATGAGCGCAGGGGCACTGACCCTTCTCGTCATCGATGCGTTTGCGGCCGCAATGTTCGGTCGTCTGCGCAGCCTTCCTCGTACGTTCATGGGTGCCCTCGTCATCGGTCTCACGACGACCTATGTCGTGGCCTACTTCCCGAGCAAGTGGACCTGGTCGAGTGCGTTCCATAACTCGCTGCCAATGATTTTCCTGTTCATTGTTCTGCTCGTGCTTCCGCAGGATCGACTCCGAGGGGCAACGGTGCTGCGACTTCGCGAGCGTTTCCGCATGCCTTCGATTCGCACGGCATGGATTGCTGGGCTCACGATGATGATCGTGGTGTTCTGCCTCAAGGTCATCATGGCCAAGACCGGCGTCAACACGCTCACGCTCGCCCTCACCTTCGCGATTATTGCCCTGTCGCTCGTGCTTCTTACGGGCTTTGCCGGCGAGATCAACCTTGCCGCACTTTCGTTTGGCGCTATCGCTGTCATGGTCGTCTATCACTTCGGCATTTCTGGCACCGGAGCTGGGGCGCGCACAACACTCTGGGGGATCCTTCTCGCTGCAGTGGTGACGGCACTTGTCGGCGCACTTATTGCATTGCCAGCGCTGCGATTGCGAGGTCTGTATTTGGCCCTCGCAACAATGGCGTTTGGCGTGTTTGTTTCCCGCATGGTTCTCACCGAACGCAACGAACGAGAACTCTTCGGCTGGAAATTTACGATCTTCACCGCAGGCCAGCTGACGATCCCACGGCCCAAAATCGGACCCATTGACTTCAATGGTCAGGACGCATTCCTTTTCCTTTGCGCAGGACTGTTTGTTGTTATCGGAATTGGCATGGTCTATTTGCGCCACAGCGGGTACGGGCGACGCTTGACGGCGATGAAAGACAGCCCAGCGGCTTCGGCCACTCTCGGCATGAGCGTGATCCGTCTCAAGCTCTCGATTTTCATGATGTCGGCAGCAATCGCCGGCATCGGTGGTGTCATGATGGCAGCGCAGGTCGGCACCGTGAATGCCGATCGCTTTGACATCTTCCTGAGCCTCGCACTCATGATGATCACGGTTGTTGGTGGCATTGGCTACGTGTCGGGCGCGTTGTTCGCTGGAATCTTCCTGATCGCATTTATCGAGGCATTGAATCTCTTGCTCAAGAAATTCGCTGTCGATTACTCGACCCTCGAGGCGATCTTCATGTTCTTCGTTTCAGCGGTCACTGTGTTGCCGGCAACGATCGGCATCACCATGGGCAAGAACCCTTCGGGTGCGGTCAGCGACATCGTCGATGGAATGAACCTCGTGAAGCAGTCCAAGTCGCTCATGATCACGGTCATCGGACTTGAAGCAGCGATTTGGGTGCTTACGGCAACCGAAGTCATCACCAACTGGAACTTCGTGATTCTGACGCTGGCGAACCTCATCCTTGTTCCAATGATCGGAGGGAAGATCCTCATGGCCCGTGCGATGCGGGGTGTTCCTAAACCAGTACCGCCTGAATTCATTGGAATCGACCGCCCGTTTACCGACGAAGATCTGGCCGCTATGGATCAGGCACTAAATCTTGATGGTGTTGTGATTCCGAGTTCGACCACTGTGCGAGAGGAGCCGGCAAATGCCTCTGCTTGAAACTATTGGCGTCAAAGTTCGCTTCGGCGGAAATATCGCGCTTGACGATGTTTCGATTTCGGTCGAAGCCGGAAGCGTCACTGGCCTTATTGGTCCGAACGGTGCGGGTAAGACCACGTTGTTCAACACGATCACTGGGCTTCAGCCGCTTACCGGCGGGCAGATCATCTTCAACGACAAAGACGTCACCAAGGAACCACCGCATAAGCGCACTCGCATGGGCCTCGCACGGACCTTCCAGCGTCTTGAACTTTTCACGACGCTCTCGGTGCGCGACAACGTGCGTGTTGCCGGCGAAATCCGGAACCGCTGGAGCCTTCGGACCCCGAAGATGGATGTCAACGCCGAAACCGATCGCATCATCAGCCTGGTCGGGCTGGGTGATGTCGCCGATCGTGAAGTTGGTGAGATTCCAACCGGAAAGGCACGTGTCGTCGAATTGGCCCGTGCCCTCATGATCCAACCGACGCTCGTGCTTCTCGACGAACCGGCGTCGGGCCAGACCGAAGAAGAAACCGAGCAGTTCGGACAGTTGCTGCGTGACCTCGCTGGCGAAGGCCTCGGAATCTGCCTTGTTGAACACGACATGGCGTTAGTCATGCAGGTCTGCCAAACCATTCACGTGCTCGATTTCGGTCGCATGATCGCCAGCGGCACTGCTGAGTCGGTTCGCAACAACCCGACCGTGATCGATGCCTACCTTGGTGCACCGGAGAGTGTCGGATGAGCGAAGTCCATTACCACGAAGATCACGGCGCAGTTGCTGGCGCACCGTTGGTTGAACTTGTCGACGTGCGCGCTGCGTACGGAACCATTGAAGTGCTCCACGGCATCAATCTTTCCGTGCCGCAAGGATCTGTTGTTGCACTTCTCGGCCCAAATGGTGCCGGGAAGTCCACGATCCTCAAGGTCGTTTCTGGATTACTGCAGCCCACCGCTGGTGAAGTTCGACTTGCCGGTCGTGTCGTCAATG
This sequence comes from uncultured Candidatus Nemicrothrix sp., assembly GCA_903867185.1. Lineage (GTDB taxonomy): Bacteria > Actinomycetota > Acidimicrobiia > Acidimicrobiales > Acidimicrobilacustridaceae > Acidimicrobilacustris. Next base: position 10,784 of record CAIPQK010000060.1, read on the forward strand.
GTGCTTCGGCCGATGAACTAGCTCGCATCGGCTTGTGCACCATTCCCGAGGGCCGCGGAGTGTTTCCGAACCTCACCGTTCGAGAGAACCTTTGGATGGCAACCATGGCCGGGGTTTCTCTCGCCGAGGTTGAAGAAATCGCTTACGCCCGTTTCCCTCGACTTGGTGAACGTCGCAAGCAGTTGGCGGGCACGATGTCCGGCGGCGAACAGCAAATGTTGTCGATGGCGCGGGCACTGTCTGTGAATCCATCGGTACTACTCCTCGACGAATTGTCGATGGGTCTGGCCCCGCTTGTCGTGGCCAACCTCTACGAGATCGTGGCTCAGGTCTCGCAAGAGGGCGTGTCGATCCTGGTGTCCGAGCAGTTTGCTCGGACGGTGTTGGGCATTGCTCAATACGCCGCGATCGTCCTTCACGGGAATATCACCAGAGTGGGTACTCCTGCTGAGCTCGAAGATGAATTGTCCGCTGCCTACCTTGGATCTTGAGACCGGAGAAAAAATGGAAACCACTGGTGATCGCATTGAGCAGTTCAAGTCCGAAGTGACGGACCTGAATTTGAAAACTGGTAACCCCAGTCGAGAAAAAACGTTTCAGACAATTGGCTTTGTCTTAATGCTCGCCGGCATTATCGGCGGAATCATTTGTTACATCGGGGCAAAGAACGCGAGCGGCGATGCCGGCATCGCCGCGACCAAGATTCAAGAGCAGATTGTCTTCGCAATCTGGTTCCTGATCCTTACCGTGGTTGGTGCAGCGATGTTCCTCCGTTACGCGCTGGCCAGCTTCCTTCGCATGTGGCTTCTTCGTCAGCTCTATGAAGGCCAAGCCAACACAGACCGAATCGTCGACGCCGTTTCCAAGCGCTGATGGGCACCATTGTCGTTACCGGTTCCGGTTCTGGAATCGGTGCTGCGACGACTGCACGACTTCGCGCCGATGGCCACACGGTCATCGGCGTCGATCTGCGTGGCGCGGAAATCGAAGCAGATCTCGGTACGCCCGAAGGCCGACAGGCTGCAATCAAGGCTGTCGGGGAAGCATGTGGGGGAGTCCTTGATGGCCTCGTTACCTGTGCCGGCATCTCGGGCCTCCCTGGTCGCCCGGCATCGCTGCTCGCGTCGGTGAACTATTTCGGAACGGTCGAGATCATGGTCGGGCTCCGGC
>CAIPQK010000061.1 GCA_903867185.1 uncultured Candidatus Nemicrothrix sp.
CGCGATGGAGTACGGAGCCAAGCTCACTTGGTGGGAGACGGTCGTAGCCCCCAACGTCAACTTCCCGATCGGTGGGCGTCTTCCGTGGGTTTCGGTGAACCCACCCGAATTCAATCCGAAGGCCGGACTTCCCGACCAGGGGTATCTGGACGACGCGCTGCCGTTCTGAAGCCTGCGCTGCGGGCTCTACAGCGATTCCCGGCAACGTCCTCGATCCCGATTACCACAGACCTCGTCGTCCCGTTGTTCGCCGAACTGCGCCCCGCCTCGGGTGAGAGCGAGATCGGTACGAAAGTCGATGGGCTTGGAGTCGTGCTAACGACGAAGTGTGTGGCAAAGCCCCGTTCCGATCGAACCAGCCGACACCTCACCCATGGGCAGTGTCACTCGTAGACGATGGCCTCGGGGTCGGGGTACGAGGTCATGCGGTAGTAGTCGCAGGTTTCCCACGGAGCGTTGACCTGCATGCGACCGTTCTGCACGTAGTAATTCTTCTTGGCCGATGCCTCTTCGGTCACCATGATGAGCTTCTGTGATTCTTCAACGAGTTTCTCGTTGTAATCACGGAACGCTTCGTCGGTGACTTCGACGGTCTGCTTGCCCTGCTCGATGATTCCGATGAGGCATCGAGCAACAAAGCCCGCCCACATTTGATACCAAGCCGGAAGTGCTACGCCGCCAGAGACGGGCTGGGAGTTCGGGCCATAGAGCGTGAACAGGTTCGGGAATCCGGGAACCATCATGCCGACATAGGCCATGGGGGATTCTTCTTCCCACTTTTCGTGGAGGTTCACACCATTGCGGCCGAAGTATTCCGCGGGCCAGAGGTACTTCACGATGTCGTAACCCGTAGCGGAGATAACAACATCGAGATCGTGATGCACACCATCGGCCGTTTCCATACCGGTATCGGTGAAGCGCACGATGTCTTCGGTAACGAGTTCGACGTTGTCGCGTGTGAGGGCTCGGTACCAGCCGTTGTCGACGATTGGTCGACGAACCATAGGGGCATAGTCAGGTATGAGTTTGTCGATGAGGTCCTGACGGCCACCGGTTTCGGTCTTGATGTAGTCGAGAAGCATGTTGCGGACGAAGTCGCTCTTGGCGGTGATTTGTCCGCCGGTCTTTTCGTACTCTTCGTCGCGGATCAGGAAGTCTTTATCGAAATCAAACAAGTGCATGATCGAGGTGATACGGCACCAGTTCCAGTAGCCGGGCATCGTGTTGATGAGCCAACGAGATTCGGGTTCAACATGCTGTCCGTACTTGTCGCGTGGGCTGATCCACTGCGGGGTGCGCTGGAACATGGTGACGTGCTTTGACATCTCAGTAACACGAGCGAGCAACTGCACGCCGGTTGAACCGTTACCGATGACGGCGACACGCTTGTCGCTCAGGTCGATGCCTTCGGGCCACTGGGTTGGATGGATGACGAGGCCACCGAAGTTCTCGATGCCTGGGAAATTGGGGAGACTCGGGTTGGCAAAGAGTCCAGCGGCACTGACGATTGCGTTCACATCACGTGAAACAGTCGAACCATCGGTGAGACGGAACGTGACGCGCCACAACTTGGTGTCGTCATTGAAACGAGCCTCAATGAGATCGTGGCCGTGCTTCACGTGATCCATGACGCCGAACTTGTTTGCGATATGAGTGAGGTATTCCCGAACCGCAGGGCCGCGAGCGAAGTATTCGTCCCACTGGTAGTCCTTCTCGAAACTGAATTCGTACGATGCGCTCAGCGTGTCGACGCGAATGTCGGGATACCGGTTGATGGCCCACGTGCCACCGAGTTCTTCGCGACGCTCGTAGACCGTGAAGTCGATTCCGAGTTGTTCAAGTTGCACACCGGTAGCGATGCCGTTGAAGCCGCCGCCAATGATCGCGACATGGAACCCTTCGGGAGCTTTGATCTCAGGTGTCGGCCATTCGGCGAAGCCGGGGAAGTCTTCGAACGAAAGAACCATCTTGCGCAACTCAAAGTCGCCCGGTTCCGTTGGCTTACCGAGAACCATGTCGAGCATGGAGTAGATCTCGGTATCGGATGGGGTTCGCAGTGACCAAGACGCAAGGTTGGTGGAGAGCAACTCAATGCACCGCTCCATGAGGCGTGAGCGATCCTCGGGACTGAGTTGTGCCACTGGGCCAAGCGCGGCGATTTCGGCGTCGCCGCATGCCTGGAAGATGGCCACGCGGAGTGCTGCGAGGTCGGAATACTCGACTGCTCGACGGATGTAGTCGGTATCGATGGTGTCAGCCATGGAAGTTCCCCCTGCGAGATGCTGCGGCGACGAACTGTCGCGAGCAGTCAGATTGTCAGAAATGGCGGGGCCCTGTCACACACAAACCTCATTTCGGTCGCCCCGGCTGAGTATTTTCGCAATAGCGATGACCGCTTCATCTATTTCGCATTGCCGATAGGGTTCGCAGATTGTTCGGGGGATGAGGGGAATCCAAATGACGACATATCCGCGTGAAGAAATCGAAGCGGCGTTTGCCGAATTTCGCCGTCGTGGTGTCGAAACCCATGACTGGGCCGGGTGGGCTCAGTTGTTCACCGAGGACGCCCTTTACGAAGAGCACAACCTTGGTGTTTTCAATGGTCGTGCTGCGATCGAGAAGTGGATCGTCGACTGCATGGCGGATTACCCGACAATGACCCTCTGGATCGATTGGTACATGATCGAGGGCAATCGGATCAGCTTTTACATCTGGAACAACCTTCCCGATCCCACCGGTACCGGTCAGCGGTTCGGCTTCCCGAACACGACGATTCTTGAATACGCCGGCGACGGAAAGTTCAGTTTCGAAGGCGACTATTACAACCCCGAAGATGCTGGGCGTGTTTTCGTCGATTGGATCCGCGCCGGTGGCACCCGTGAAACGCCGCAGGACCGATCACTTGAGGGCATTGATGGCTGGGCGCCGACGCCTGTCGAGCCAGCCTTTCCGCGCGAGGAAATTGAAGAAGAGTTCGAGAAGTACCGCAAGCGTGGCGAAGTCGCCGTGGCAACTGGCGACTGGAACCAATGGGCCGACCAGTTCACCGACGATGCGCACTATCGCGAGCATCACTATGGCTATTTCAAGAGTCAGAAAGAAATTCGCGACTGGATCAATGGCGTGATGCAGCCATTCCCATCCATGGAATTTCCAGTTTCCTACAAGTTCATCGAAGGAAATCGAGTGAGCGCGCTCATTCCGAACATCCTGCCTGCGCCCGAAGGCGACGACGGCTACTACGGCTTCGATGTCAACACGATTCTCCATTACGCCGGTAACGGAAAATGGAGTTACGAAGAAGACGTGTATTCACCTGCCGAAGCTGGCGAAGTGATCTCACGCTGGATCGCTGCAGGCGGAGTTATTCCGAAGTCGTAGCGAGACTCAGTTAGATGTCGCGTGCCGGGCGGGATCCAGCATGGATCCCGGCTCGGTAACCAAAGACCGTGCCGTTGCCGATGGTGCCGCCACCGCTGGGGTACGCCCAACCAAAGACATTCGCCGCGGTATTTCCCGCGGCGTAGAGGCCTTCGATCACTCCGCCGCCTTGGCGACGAACTTCGGCGTCTTTGCTGATCATCGGCCCACCGTTTGTGCCGAGCATCCCTGGATAGATACGCACGGCGTAGAACGGGCCTTCGGTAAGCGGCTTCATTGTGCCTGGCCCCATAAGGCCTTTGCTGGTGCGCTCAAAGTCTGGGTCAACGCCATTCGCCGCGTTCTCGTTGAATCGATCAACAGTCGCGACGAGTGTGGCGGGGTCGATGTTGATCATCGATGCCAATTCCGCAATCGAATCGGCTTTGATGGCCCAATCAGGGTCGGGCTCACCAGGAAGCATTGAAAGGACTCGCACGTTGGAGCGCACGACGTTGTCGAAAATCTGCCAACACGGTCCGGCGTTCGGGAACTCGTGATTGGTGGAATCAAAGACGCCGAATGCTTTCGGGAAGTCGTTGTACGGCAACGCTTCGTTAGCGAACCGCTTGCCTTTTTGATTCACAACCATCGACGAAGGTTCACCGCGTCCCCATTCAAACTGAGGAACCATTTCGCCATTGCGGGTGATTTCGGGGTCAAACATCACGGGTGTTCCCCAGTACGAGGTCGTATTTCCGAGTTGCGCTCCCGCTTTCATCGCCATCGAAAGTCCATCGCCGGTATTGCCGCCAGGACTCAGAGGCTTTACGTCGTAACCGAGATGGGTCATGACCATCTCCCGGTTCCATTCAAAACCGCCGCACGCAAGCACGATGCCCTTCCGAGCACCGACGCGTGTGCGCGTGCCGTCGTGTTCGACAACTGCGCCTACAACTGCGCCGGATTCGTTGACGACCAGATCTTTTGCTGGCGATGACAACCAAATGTCAACGCCGCGGTCAAGTAATCCCTCAAGAAGCGCGGCGATAAGAGCGGCTCCCTTAGGGCGGACATCTTCGGCTTCGCGACGAGCAAGTTCCGCTTCGATCTCCGGAGTTCTCGGCATGAAATCTTCGGTGAGCGTGGTCGCAGCACCGAGCGACATGAGGGTGCCGCGCTTGACGATCTTGTCTTTCCACTCTGGCAAGCGTTCGCCGACCGGATAAGGGTTGGCTTCCACCGTGCGACCCGGGCGGGGAAGGTGTCCTTCCCATCCCCACGGTGTGTAGTAATCGGGGAGAGGTTGAATGTGGAATGTGGCCGGAGTGTGCTCGACGAGGTACTTAAGCATCTCGGGTGCGGTGTCGACGAATACTTCAAGGAGTTCGGGATCGGGGGCTCGGCCATCGACAACGCGCTTGATATAGGTGAGTGCAGCTTCCTTGGAATCGGGAATACCCGCTTCGGCCATGACGTGGTTGTTGGGCAGCCAAATGCCACCGCCGGAAACGGCGGTCGTGCCCCCGAGGAGTTGGTCTTTTTCGACGACCAGCACCTTCGCACCTTCATCGGCGGCCATCGTCGCCGCAACAAGGGCAGCGCCGCCCGAGCCGACGATGATGACGTCGACAATCTGATCCCATTCGGTGGTTGTGGTCATCAGGTTCCCCCAGAGAGAACGGAAGAAGGTTTCCGCTGTCGGTGAGGGTAGTTCCGGGCAGGAAGTCCTGCGTCAGGTCGGGGCCGGGGCCTAGGGTCGATGCATGTTCGATCTCAAAATCATCAATGGAACCATTGTCGACGGAACCGGTGCCGCGAGTTTTGTCGGAGATGTAGCGATCACCGACGGGATTGTTGTCGAGGTCGGCCCGACGATCGCCGGAGACGCCGCCGAAGTCATTGACGCAACCGGGCTCATCGTGGCGCCGGGCTTTGTTGATATCCATACTCACTACGACGGCCAGGCCACCTGGGATCCGGTCCTCGACCCGTCAGCGAGTCACGGTGTCACCACTGTGGTAGTCGGCAACTGCGGCGTCGGTTTTGCTCCAGTGCGTCCCGGTAAAGAGGGATGGCTCGTAGAACTGATGGAAGGTGTCGAAGACATTCCCGGCACCGCACTGCACGAGGGCATCCAATGGTCGTGGGAAACGTTCCCGCAGTATCTCGATGCGCTTGCCGGTCGCGAGTACTCGATGGATATCGCTGCGTTTGTTCCGCATGCTCCGCTTCGTGTGTATGTCATGGGCGATCGTGGCGCTCTCGACGTTGAACCAACAAGCGACGAACTGTCACAGATGGCCGACCATGTGCGCGCATCGATCAAAGCTGGCGCAATTGGCGTTTCAACTTCACGTTCGCTGAACCATCGAACGCTTGACGGCGAACTCGTTCCAGGAACATTCGCGAATTCCACAGAGTTGGTCGCGTTAGCGCAGGCAATGGTCGACGCCGGCGGAGGGCTCTTTGAGGCAGTCCCCACCGGCGAGACAGGCGACGATCGTGACACTGTGCTTGGCGAGATCGCGTTGCTCTCCGAAGTTTCGAAGCGCACCGGCGCGCCAGTGTCGTTCCTCATGATCCAGTCGATGGGTGCGCCTGATCTATGGGCAGAACAACTTGAAGCTGTCCGCGAGGCGAATATTGATGGCGCGCAACTCGTGCCGCAGGTCGCCGGTCGACCCGGTGGCATGTTGATTGGCGTCGCGACTTACCACGGACTTATGCGCCGACCAACATTCCGTCGCCTCGAGTCGGAACTTTCTTACGACGACTTATTGGTCGCGCTGCAGAGGCCTGAAGTGAAAGCGCAGATCCTTTCTGAAGAGAATCTTCCGGAAGATCCGAACCGTCAGTACGAATCAATCGCCGACAACATGGCGTATATGTTCGAGCGCCTCTTCGTTCTAGGCGATCCGCCTGATTACGAGCCCACTCGCGATCGTTCCATTGCCGGAATCGCCGAAGCTGCAGGCAAGGACCCGTGGGAGGTGCTGTACGACGCAATTGCTGGTGGTGCACTCCTTCTTGGTGCCTTCACGAACTACGCCAATACCTCTCAGGACCACCTCGCAGTGATGCTCGAACACCCAGACACCGTTGTTGGCCTTTCCGATGGCGGTGCGCATGTCCGGTTCATCTGCGATGCGTCAATGCCGACGTATCTGCTGACGCACTGGACGCGTGACCGCACTCGTGGTCATCGAATTCCGATTGAAGCAATCGTCCGCAAGCAATCTGCGCTCACGGCGGAGGTCGTCGGGCTCGATGATCGTGGAGTGCTGCTCGCAGGCAAGCGGGCTGACATCAATGTGATTGATCTCGAGAAACTCAGGTTGCATCCACCGCATCCGTGTGACGACCTTCCTGCAGGCGGACGCCGGATTCTTCAGGAAGCCACCGGCTATGTGGCCACAATCGTCAATGGAGTGGTGACTCGTCGTTCCGACGCGGACACCGGTGCTCGTCCTGGACGACTTGTCCGAGCCTCTCATTAGGGCCTGTTTCTCATGGACCTAGGGCTACAAGGTCGAATCGCGCTCGTTACTGGTTCGTGGCGTGGCACTGGCGCGGGGATCGCCGCGGTGTTGGCGGCAGAAGGTGCAACGGTGTTGGTCCACGGACTTGAAGCGGGTCAATGCGACAGCACTCTTGCCACTATTCGTTCGGCGGGCGGAACTTGCTTCGAAGTCGTTGGCGATATTCGAACCGATGAAGGTGCCGCACTACTGCGCGCGTCGGTTGATGGCGTTGTCGATCACGTCGATATCGTCATTAATAACTACGGAGTGGCCGAAGGAAGCGATTGGTCGAAGAGCGATGCCGAGTCATGGCATTCGAGTTATGACACCAACGTTGTTTCCGGAATCCGAGTAACGAATACATTCGTGGAGTCGATGCAATCGAATGGTTGGGGGCGGATCGTCTTTGTTTCCACCGTTGGGGCGACACGACCAGGCGATCGGATTCCGGAGTACTACGCCGCAAAGGGTGCGCTTCCATCGGTGACCGTAAGTTTGGCCAAGCATCTTTCGGGCACGGGTATCACGGTCAACTGTGTGAGTCCCGGCATCATTGCCACGCCCGAGATGGTCGAACTCTTTACCGAACGAGCTCGACGCAAAGGTCTCGAAACCGATTGGCCGACCGTAGAAAAAATGGTTCTCGAAACGGCAATGGCGAATCCCTCCGGGCGGGTCGCCACTCCGGAAGATGTCGGAAGATTCATCACTTTCGTTGTGAGCGAACCGGGATGGCACCTCAATGGCGCACACCTTCGCTTCGACGGTGGTGCCGCCGACGCGGTGACTTGAGCGAGAGCTACCGGCTGCGCCGAAGCACTCTCCAAATAGCGAGATAGTGCGACAGCACGCCGAGCACGACAGCGGTGTGGAAGATCTCGTGGAAGCCGAATTTCTTGGGCCACGGGTTTGGTCGTTGAGCAGCAAAGACCGCAGCACCACCGAGATACGCCACGCCACCAGCAGCGAGCGCAGCAAGGGCAGGCTTTCCTCCGACTCGAACAACCGACGGAGCGAGCGCCACGCCTGAGATTCCGAGGACGGGATAGAACCATGAGCCAGCACGGTGTTTTCCGTCGAGACGTATGACTTTGGCTCCCGCTGCAAGTCCGGCTGCTGACCACACGGCCGCCAGAACCGCTTTCGCTTGTTTCGGAGGAAGTGTTGCTACAGCGAGGGGCGTCCACGTTCCGGCGATCATCACATAGATCATTGAATGGTCGACTCGTCGCAGGATGTTGGCCATCTTCCGACTTTTCGTGAGTCGGTGATACGCGCCCGAAGCGCCAAACATCGCGCAGAGACCTATTCCGTACACGGACGCAGCGACTCGATTTCGACCCGGTTTTGCGTTCATCGCCATGGCAATTGCTGCGGGCGGAGCAAGAAACGCTGAGATGGCGTGGAGCCGACCCCGGTACGCAGGGCGCGCATCCCAACTGACTTTCCAGATCAATTCATCGAGCGTGGCGAAGGGGCGCGACGTGAAATCAAGTGGTGCGCCTTCCTCGTTTGCCATGTGGCGAGCGTATCGGCGCTCAGCGAATTCTGATTGACTCAGGTAACGTTCGCGGCATGCGTGCTTGGCAGATCACTGGAGTCGGAGCGCCTGCTGACGTGCTGCACTCGGTCGAAATAGACGTGCCCGATCCTGGACCAGGCGAGGTTTTGCTGCGGGTTCACGCCGCTGGGGTTGGTATGCCCGATGCATTCATGTGTCGTGCGACGTATGCGTTTTCTCCACAAGTGCCGTTTATCCCGGGACAGGAAATGTGCGGCACGGTTGTTGCGGTCGGCGAGGGCTCGACTTCGAGAGTCGGGGACCGGCTCATGGGTGTGACGAGTTTCTACGATGGCCGTGGTGGTTTGGCCGACTACACAATCGCGAATGACGCAACCCTGTTCCGAGTGCCGGATGAAATGAGTTCTTCTGACGCAGCAACATTTCGGATCGGCTATTCAACGGCGTTGATTGGATTGCAGCGAAGGGGTCAGATCCAGGCTGGTGAAACTGTCCTGGTTCTTGGTGCGAGCGGTGGTTCTGGCAGCACTGCTGTGCAGTTAGCTGCCGCCCTCGGGGCGCGAGTCCTTGCCGTTGTGTCGACTCCCGAGAAGGCAGCCTTGAGTACGGTGCTTGGAGCCAGTGCTGTTATCGACCGCAGTGAGGTCGATGTGGCCTCAGCGGTGAACGAAATGACTGATGGTCGCGGTGCTGATCTTGTGTACGACCCAGTGGGCGGAGACTTGGCAAACTCAACTCTCAAGTGTCTCGCCCCCGGTGGTCGGCTACTGGCTGTGGGATTTGCGAGCGGACAGTGGACAAACCCACCCATCGCCGAACTAGTGCGGCGCAACGTTTCGCTTGTTGGTGTTTATGCCGGTGGGATCGGGCGAACAGAGAATGAATCCGATCATGAGTTGCTCCTGTCGCTCTACGGCCAAGGAAAGCTGCAGTCTTTTGTTACCGAGGTCTCGTTTGCGCATGGGGTCGACGCAGTAGTGGCGGTCGACGAAGGAACCGTGGTCGGTAAATCTGTTGTCGCTGTTTCACATGAATGAGGGGGACTCGTGGCTCGTCTGGAATCTGAAGTAGCAATCGTCACTGGTGGGGCTCGCGGGATTGGTCGAGCGATCGCCGAGGCCTACGTTGCTGAAGGTGCACGGGTGTGCATTGCTGATGTCCGCATCGAATTAGCACTACAGGTCGCCGAAGCTCTCGGAGAATCCGCCATTGCTCTCGAACTTGATGTGACTGACGAGCAATCATGGAACCTGGCCATCGGAGAATGTGAAGCGTTGTTTGGCTCTGTGACCGTTCTCGTGAACAACGCGGGGCTCGCAGAAGGTGCCTCGATCGACGAGACCACGCTTGAAAGCTACCGACGCGTCACTGAAGTCAATCAAACGGGGGTCTTCCTCGGAATGAAGACCGTGATCCCGGCGATGAAACGCGCCGGTCACGGTTCAATCATCAATATGTCTTCGATCGATGGTCTTGTCGGTTCCCCGCGCATCATTTCGTACATCGCCAGCAAGTGGGCCGTGCGAGGGATGACCAAAGCGGTAGCGATGGAGATGGGTCCGTTTTCGATCCGCGTGAATTCGATCCACCCTGGGCATGTCGTTACCGAACTCGGACTTCGTGACGGGCTCGATCCTGGCTTCATCACAGCAATGGTGGAAGAGCACACCGCTAGGCATGCTCCGATGCAGCGCACCGGAACGCCGCAGGAGATTGCGGCCATGGCGGTGTTTCTGGCCTCGAATGAAAGTTCCTATTGCACGGGCGCAGAATTCGTGGTCGATGGCGGGTTCACCGCTGGTTATCCCGCACCGGGTTCACCGAATCCTTATTGAGGAAACTTGCGATTGCGGCGTTGACCTGATCGGGCACTTCAAGTTGCACGAAGTGCCCTGAATCGGAAACCACCTCAAACTGAACTTCACGAAGGATCGAGCCCAGTAGCGCTTCATCGGCAGGTTCTGCAGTGAGCCAGAGCACAGGGCAATCGACGGATCGAGCCAGAGAAACGGTATCGATGGCGATGGACGCGAGATCTTCTTGAGCGACCCGTCGAGGTACTCGCATGGCTGCGGCCACCACACTGTCGACAAGTTCGGGGTGTCGGTCCGATATGAACCCTCGGTAGATCCGTTCGAACGTCGCGTCATCGTCGATCGACGTGACCATTTGAGCGAGGGGAGAGTCGCTTTCAGAACCGCGAAGGTCGCTTTTAGGGCTGATTCTCGTGTCAAGGAGAACAAGTGCCTCGCAACGTTCAGGAGCATCGGTCGCAAACTGCAGGACCGATGGGCATCCGCCGGCGTGACCAACGATCGCTGCCGAGGCAATCTGTTCATGATCGAACACAGCGGCTAGGTCGTTGGCGTGGCGTTGCGCGTTGTAGCCATGCTCTGGCGCGTCGGATGTGCCGTGACCGCGTCGGTCGATGGCCAAGACTCGATGAGTACTTGAAAAGGCCATGAGTTGAGCTTCGAAGTGCGTAGCGTTCGAGCACCATCCGTGAACGAAAACGATGGTCGATTCGCCGTGACCACCAACTACATAGTGCAGCGTTGTTCCGTCATCGATAGTTACGTAGCGATCTTCCATCGCTCAGGAATTGATCGTGAGAA
>CAIPQK010000062.1 GCA_903867185.1 uncultured Candidatus Nemicrothrix sp.
CACGGGCATGCCGGCGATCGAGGTGTAACCCATGACTTCAGGAATCGCGAGCGCTGCCAAGGTGATGCCTGCCAGAACATTGGCCGGAATCTGCTTGCGGTCAAGCGGAAGGACACCTTGCAAAACTGGAAGTCGGCGTCGGTGTGAAGTTGCGCTTGCTGTCATGTGGCCACGGTACTTGCGAAGCCCTCTGGCATGCGTTGACAACGTGTAGTGCGGTCAGGCGCGAAGCACGAGGAGAAATTGCCCTCCGCCTGATTCAACCGCTGTATCGAATTGTTCGGAGGGAACAAGGCGACCCAGGCGATCAAGGAGCCACTCCGAAGCATCGGACGCATCTTGTTCAGAAGGGCAACGGGCAACGACTTCTCGACCGCCTTTGCGCGAAAGCCGCTCGACACTTCCGATGATCGGAGCGGGATCAACGACGAACAGATGGTCGGGCCATGCGACAACCGGGGCGATTGCGCCCTTCTTCGTGTTGCAGTCGCGGTGCGCAAGTCGTTCTGCGCCGAACACGTCGGTTGAACTCTTGTTCTTGCCTTTTGACTTTGTGGTCATCGAATCGATGCTGGGACCGCGTGAATCGTTGACCGACATTTCGGGATCGACGGGTTCATCGCATAACCAACAGCGCCAGTTGTCATGAGAACCGACTTCATCGAGTGTGCTCATCGGGTCTCAGGTTTCTCATGTTGATTGCAGGTGGAATTTCCTCTTCTCACGAACGTATCGCAGGTGCTCATGGCGGGTAGAACCTTCGCTGGGTCGTTGACTGATGCTGCAGGCCGAACTAACACTTGTCGAAATAGAGCGGCGATCGATCGCCGCCGAAGGGGCCCTCATGTCGAACACCTTTAGTCGCCGATCTGTTCTCAAGGGCACTGCGGCCGTTGCGGCTGGATCGCTCGCTGGGTTGCGTCTCTTTGACGCCGTGGCACCGGCAGCGGCGTCAAGTGCAAGTTCTCGATCGGCTGAGCGGCAGCCCAACATCTTGTTCATCATCGTTGACGAGACGCGATTCCCGAGTGTGTTCCCTGCCGGCATCAACACAGCGGGTGACTTTCTGGCTGCACATATGCCGAATGTGTACGAATTATGGAAGCACGGCGTGAAGTTCCGCCACCATTACTCCGCCGGAGTGGCATGTAGCCCTGGTCGCGCTGCGATTGTCACGGGCTTGTATCCGCATCAAACGTGGATGCTGCAGACGCGTAAAGGTTCCGGTGGGCTTGGACCTCCGGCACCTTCGCTTAAGCGTGAGTTCCCGACCTACGGAAAGATCCTGCGCGAGGCGGGCTATGAAACGCCCTATGTCGGCAAGTGGCACTTGTCGGATTCAAATCTGCCCAGTGGCGATCCGATTCCCAACTATCTGCAGGAGTATGGGTTTGAAGGGCTCACGCAGCCCGACATCGTCGGCGTGAATGGCGACGGGTATCGCTATGACGGACAGATCGCTGAAGTAGCAGCTGATTGGTTGTCAAAACGTCGTGCCGATCAGGGGCCGTTCTGCCTCACTGTGGGACTTGTCAACGCGCATGACCGCGAATACTTCTGGGGCGGAATCGAATGGGATCGATTCAATAGCTTGTACGCGGCAAAGGGGCTCAAGCCCGTCGCCGATTTCAGTCCGGCAGTTCCCGAAGAAGCGAACCCTCCCCGCCTTGGCTTTCCGGCGCTGCCGCCCAACTGGGAGTCGATCGAAACGCTCACCGCGAATAAGCCGTCCTCACAGGTATTCGCTCGTCGATTCACGGACCTCGTGTGGGGTGGGATCGATGAGAATCCAAACTCGACCG
>CAIPQK010000063.1 GCA_903867185.1 uncultured Candidatus Nemicrothrix sp.
CGTGGGGCTTGGGGTACTTGGGTTCCAACGTTTGCAGGTCCAACGACGAGAGTGGGAACGCTCAACTGGCAACTCCTTCCCCTCCTCCGCCGGATGTGAAAAGCGGCTGACCGATGCCGCCGCCACCGTCTCCACCCTCATGGCAAAATTCGGACACCGCTAACGTGCGCATCGCAGTCGACGCAACCTCACTTATCGGCCACCGCACCGGAATCGGCAGCGTCACGCGCACCTACCTCCACCGTCTTGCTCGACCCAACTTTGAGATTTCCGCGTTCGCCGTCTCTCGTCGCGGGGCCGGACCAATGCTCGACGAGCTCCCGCCCGGCGTCGAGGCACACCGTCGACCGATGGTTGCTCGACCACTCCGCGCCATGTGGCGTCGCGGTTCATGGCCGCCGATCGAGTGGTGGACCGGCGACATCGATCTTGTTTGGGGTCCGAACTACGTCGTGCCTCCGGCCAAGAACGCCGCACGCGTCGTGATGGTCCATGACCTCACTGCTGTGCATTTTCCAGAAATGTGCACCCGAGATGTCCGGCAGATGCCTTCTCGGTTACGTCGTGAGATTCTTGACGGAGCATGGATCAATACTCCGTCCCAAGCGGTCGCCGACGACGTGGTCGAAACACTTCAAGTTGATCCTCACCGCGTTCGAGCCATTCACCACGGTGGGCCGGAACGAATCAACGACGCGACGAGACGTGAGCGCGCCGAGCGCGGTCGAGTATTCGCAGGTGTCGATGACTACTTGCTTTCTCTTGGAACCATCGAACCACGCAAAGACATTCCGTCGCTTGTGCGCGCCTTCAATGTCATCGCTCCTCAACGACCAAACCTTCACCTCGTCATTGCCGGCCCTGATGGTTGGGGCGTCGACGCCGTTCGCGATGTCATTGACGCCTCGCCACATCGCTCTCGGATCCGCCGAACCGGCTGGCTCACCGACACCGATCGAGATGATCTCCTCGCTGGCGCACAAGTATTCGTCTACCCCTCATTGCTTGAGGGATTCGGTATCCCACCACTCGAAGCAATGGCAGCGGGCGTCCCCGTCGTCGCCACCCGAACTGGTTCTCTTCCTGAAGTTCTCGCTACCGCCGCCCAGTGGGCCGAACCAGGCGATATCGACACATTGGTCACGGCAATCGAAGCCGTTCTCGATGATCCGACTGTTTCCCGCTCGTTGGTGGCTGCCGGAGATGAACGGCTCGCTCACTTCTCATGGGATCGATCGACCGACGAACTCGTTGCGCTGTTCGAACTTGCCTGCGCTGCCCGGGCCTAAGGTGAACTGATGAGGGCTCTTGTAACGGGTGCGGCGGGATTCGTTGGGAAACACCTTTGCGCCCACCTCCTCAGCGAGGACGACACCGTGATAGGTGTTGATCTCGCCGAAGGTCCGGACCTGCTTGACCCCGATGCCATCAGTGCACTCGTGGCCGACATCCAACCAGACGTCGTTTACCACCTCGGGGGCTGGAGTGATGTGGGAGCGTCGTGGGAGTTTCCCCTCGATACCTTTCGCGTCAACGGCGAAGGAACACTCAACCTCTTGCGTGCGTGCATCGACAACGGAGCGCCGCGAGTTCTCGCTGTTAGCAGCGCCGACGTGTACGGACGTGTTACTCCCGAAGAACTACCAATCAATGAGTCGACACCGTTTCGTCCCGTCACTCCATATGCCGCCAGCAAGGTCGCTGCCGACCAACTTGCGTTGCAGGCATGGCTAGGTCACGGTCTCGAAACCATTCGAGTCCGTGCGTTCAATCACCTCGGCCCCGGACAGACCACACGATTCGTTGCGCCTGCAATCGCTGAACGGATCGCGCTCAACGAACGCGACGGACTTACCGCCATTCCTGTCGGCAACCTCATTCCTCGACGTGATCTCACCGATGTGCGCGACGTCGTGCGC
>CAIPQK010000064.1 GCA_903867185.1 uncultured Candidatus Nemicrothrix sp.
CTTGCACGGAAGGGCGACGATCTCATGATTAGTTATGGCGTGGCCGATCGTCGTGCCCAAATAACGACTATTTCGCTCGCCGATGTTCGGTCACTCCTTCGACCAACGGGGCTCAAACCATTGAGTCCGTTCGCTGTTCACGAGAACGGTGTAGATCCAAGCACGTTCTTCGACCTCCTCGAATTAGCGGCCGAACCCGAAAAGATCGACAGTGTCCCTAAGACTTTTGGTCGTCCTGCCTCCGGTCCGGAACAACCTCATAAGCAACTGACAATCGCCATGGCGACGTATGACGATTACGACGGTGTCTATTTCACTGTTCAATCGTTGCGACTCTTTCATCCGGAGATTCTCGATCGAGTCTCGATTTTGGTGCTTGATAACAATCCGAGTGGAGTTTCGGCACCGGCGCTGAAGTCGCTCGAAGCGAATTGTCCGCAACTGCGTTACGTGCCCTGCGGTGAGATTCGCGGTACCGCAGTACGAGATCTGCTGTTCAAGTATTCGAACTCTGAGTGGGTCATGGTTCTTGATTCACATGTGCTGATCCCTCCAGGTGAAATTGCACAACTCCTTGAGTATCTGGATGCGCACCCGACGAGCGATGACCTTCTGCAAGGCCCCGCCTTATGGGACGCGCTTGACGGAACAGTGGCGACACATTTCGAACCGGGATGGCGCGCCGGGATGTACGGCAGCTGGGCGGTTGATGAGCGTGGAACTGATCCCGAGGCCGAACCGTTTGAAATTCCGATGCAGGGGCTCGGCCTCTTCGTTGCCCGTCGCGAATCTTGGCTTGGCTTCAACCCGCGATTCAGTGGTTTCGGAGGCGAAGAGGGATATATCCACCAGAAGTACCGCAACGCAGGACGACGCACACTTTGTTTGCCGTTTCTCCGGTGGGTACATCGGTTCGACCGACCGACCGGAACGAAGTATGTCAATCGTTGGGAAGACCGCATCGCGAACTACATAGTGGGTTGGCAAGAAGTTGGACTGAACGAGTCAGAAATGCTGGGACACTTCCGTGAGTTCGTAGGCGAGGAAGTCACCAACAAAGTCGTCGATCGAGTCAAGCGGGACCAAAAGGGTTCGTTCGCCAAGTTCGACGCAATCTTCTGCATCAATCTTGATGACCGAATGGAACGCTGGGATCACATCGAACGCCAAGCGTCAATGCTCGGAATCCTCGATCGCTTGCAACGGATCCCAGCGGTAGCGACAGAGCACAACCATCACGTTGGTTGCGCGCTGTCTCATCGCCGTGCGATTGAACTGGCGAAATTGCAGGGGCTTAACAACGTCCTCGTCCTTGAAGATGACGCGAGCTTTCTTTACGACACTCACAAGTTTCTTCCGAAATCGATGAAAGAACTCGAGAACGCAGAATGGGACTTACTTTTCCTTGGCGGGCACCGATGGGACACGCGTCGCGGCCCGACCGCTCCGTTTGAGTACCTCGAGGTGCCCCGGGCGATTACTACAACGCACGCGATTGCTTATAACTCCTCGATCTTCGACGAATTGCTGGCGGAACTGCCCGATTCGATCGAAGAGATGCACGTCTGGCAGGAAGAAAACAGCGGTATCGACCAGCACTTGCAACGTCAGATCGGTATCAGGAAGGTCTTCGTCACTTCCCCTGCCGTTGCGACTCAGGAATCCATCATCGACCAAGAGGATCCCCTGTTTATCGATCGCTATATGCCCTAGTTGCGACACATCGGTATCGATATAGTAAATCCGGCTATTGTCAGGAGATCTGATTAGTGGCTGAGGGGCAATCGTGGCGTTTCGGGCTCGGACAAAAAACCTTCGCGTGCGTCGGACCGAAGATGGCGGCGTCATCGTCTATGACGAACTGACTGATACCGGCCATGTGTTGAACGCGGCAACCGCCATCGTGTTTGACGCATGTGATGGGTTTACGACGATCGAAGAGATGGCCCGTCGCGTCTCGGTTCGCACGCTTCTTCCCGAAGATGTTGATTTGGTTCTTGTCGCACTGGCAGAACTTCGTGACAACGGACTGCTCGAAAACAACGATCCGACAACGCAGGCGTTGAGTTTGATCAAACCTGGAATCTCCCGACGTCTTGTTCTCCAGCGTCTCGCCCTTGGTGCAGCAGCTATTGCTGTCTTCCCCGCCGTGCTCTCAATTAAGAATGCATCGGTACTCGCGACGCAGGCAGGCGCAGAAGTTTTTGCTGCCGTCGCTCTTACTCTTGATTCGCAGGGAACACCGGTCGATGTCACGTTGTCGGCAACTGGTGTGCCAGGACCCGGAACCATTCAGTATGAAATTGTGACCAATCCGTCGTTCGGTGCGACCTCGATCGATGGCGCTGTCTTGACGTATACACCTACTGCTGGATACATAGGTCCTGATGAACTGAGCTACCGGGCATTGTTCTATCCGGATGGCACAGTGACGACGACGGCGGCGCCGGCGACCACAGCAACGCCGTCTCCTACGACGACGAGTGGTCCGTCTCCTACGACGACGAGTGGTCCGTCTCCTACGACGACGAGTGGTCCGTCTCCTACGACGACGAGTGGTCCGTCTCCTACGACGACCGCAAATTTGAGAACAGGCAGTGTTGGCCATCGAAGCAGCGTGGCGTTTCACACCGATTCGGTGGCAGTTGCGTCAACCACAGCGGTCATCAAAATCACCGTTGCTCCTGCTGGCGCAAACGTCCCCAAATTCACTGGTTAATACGGGGTCGTGGAAATCGACGACGCTGCGCTGGCGAGGCTTCAAGCTCTCGTAGGCGAGGCGCAGCCTCAAACTGACAACGTAGTTGTTCCGCGACCGCAGCGGGTCGCGATCATGGGTCTTCCTCGGTCGGGTTCAACATGGCTTCATGGGACTCTCTCGCGCACTGAGGGAGTTTCGTCGGTGCTTGAACCGGACAACACAGATCATTTTCCGGCTGCACTGCGCGCGCTGCGAGGAATTGGAATTCACCCCCTTATCGCCCCTGACGACGAGTGCCGGCAACTTCGACGATGTTTCGATACGGCCTTTGGCTCACCCGTACGGTTCTCGGCACGACGGCGAGCAATTGGTCAAAGGCTGATGCGACCGTATGGTGGTGCACTGCGGCGTGTGATGGTTGACACTGCTCCTTCGGAAATTCCGGTTCGTCTTCGAACCGCAGCGCTTCTATCGCCGCCGGGATCATCACCGCAACAAACTCCGACGCGGCTTGTGAAGACGGTGCACATGGCATTGAGCGTGGAGTGGATGATCAAGAACTACGCGCCATCGATTGTTGTTACGAGACGCAATCCAATGGATGTACTAGCGAGTTGGATTTCTCTTGATATCAATCCCGTAGGTGTTGCGTGGTCGAGACTATGTGGCCCAGAACTCAAAGACTGGCTTGATCAACGCAATCTCCCTCAACAACCAGAGGTGGACTGTCGATCAATCACGGCGATGACATGGGTGATCGGCGTGTTGATATCGGGCATCGCTGAAGCAATTGCCGATTACCCCGAGATTGTTATCGCCGATCACGAGATTCTGTGCCGTGACCCGGTCGGTGAGATGCGCCATATCGCCCGCCAACTTGGGCTGGTGTGGACGCCAGACGCAGAGAAGTATCTGCAAAGACAGAACCGACCTGGCGACGGGTATGACGTTCGGCGTGTGGCCTCGAAGGTTCCGGGCTCATGGCGCGAGAAACTTGACCCAGAAGTGGTCGCTGAAGCGCGTGCAATGTTTGTGCGATTCCCATGGACGGCGCGTTATCCCGACATCGCGGGCTGACCGCACACGGGGAGTGATCAGCGAGTGAAGACCGGCGCAACCGGATCGGGCACGACGGGCACAGTCGGATCGGGCACAACCGGCAGCGGCGCAACCGCGAATGCGGCGTAGGGAATGATTGCGGTCGAATCGCTGATTGTCACTGTTTCGGTGAAGACGCCAGTTACAGGGTCAACAGTTCCGAGGGCCAAGATGGTCGGGGCCGCCCCTTGCGGTTCGATGCTGGTTGGACCGAAAGGGAGAAAGTCGGTCGACATTGCATAAATCGTGTCGCCAGCAGCGAGGCAATCGAATCCGAAGATTTGGGTGCTGGCGCCCGCTTCGGTGGGAACGCCTGTGGCGGGGTTAATCGAGGCCCATGGCATACCGAGTGTCGCGGGCTGGTTGCCGTTGGCGGGAGCAATAAAGCCGGGAACTTGTGCCCACAGCTTTGATGCACATGACGCGAGTCCGAATATGACGTGGTTCGGAGAGAAACCATCGCCGACCTGAGTGAGTACACCGGTGGTGATGTCCACCGTAAAGAGACAGTTGTAGGCGAGAGAGTCCGACGGATCGATACCTTTTGGCCCGTTGAGTCCCACAACGCAGGTTGTTTCGTTGACGGCGATGACGTACATCGTCCCGGCCGCATCGACGGCGATGCTTCCTCCGTAGATTCCGCTGATGGGAGCTCCATTGACGGTAAGTGTTTGACCACTTGGCGTTCCGTTGGCCGAGAACGTGATGAGTTGAGGATCACCAAGTGAGTCGGCTGCGGGGCCAACTGAACCGGGACGAAAGAACTGGTATCCGGCAATGCCGTAGACGGTGCCGTTGGGTGCGACAGCGAGATCATCGGCGCATGCGGCTTCCGAAGAAGGTGCGGGCAGATCGGTGAGTGCGCCGGTGGCGAGGTCGATGGTGGTGAGATCGCAAAGCCCTGCGCCACTACCGACGATCGTGTAACCGAGGGTCGGTGCGGCGCTGGCGACGACAGCATTGGCGTTGGAGTTTGATGAGGACCCAAACGGGAGCACGAACGCAGTGGCGACGAGCGCGGCCACAAGGATCGGAAGGACAATGCGTTTTGCGGTCACAGGATTCTCAGATTTCTCTCGCCGAGCCCCCACCGTACCCAAGAAGGCAATGCGCTACACCAGCCGCTGTGGTTTAGGCCGCTTCGCGGGCAGTGAGATTGGCGATCCAGGCCTGGGGAAGGTCGAACCATCGGGCCCCGGCGATGATGCGTTCGAGGTAGTCGGGGCGGGGTAATCCGTGGTCGTCGTAGTTCTCTATATAGAGGAGTAACTCGACGGGTAGGTCTTCGGCCATAACGGTCACGAATTCCCGCCGGTAGTGCCCGCCGGCCACGCCTTCGTAGCGATCGAGACTGGCGAGGTCGGAATCGGACACATTCCAGACGCCGCCCCAAACCTGGGCGCCCGGTGAGGGTGAGACGGTGGCATAGCCGCGGCCGCCAATTCGCCAGGCCCAGTTCTCGAGAAGGGCGGCACCGAGTGCGATGGCATCGGGGCAGCGCCAGTCCATTTGCTCGGGATCAAGATTCGATCCGTAAGCGAAATACAGATGGGGATTGATGAAGGTTGAGGAGTCGAAGTGTTCGTTCAATAGAGGTGTCCTTTCGTAGGAGTTGATGTGGTGGCCTCAGTCGTCGTAGCGGGTCTTGCGGCCCTTGGTTGATGCTCGACGATTCGACCACTGTTTCTTGGTCGACATTTCGTCCCAGTCCCCGTTCGAGGCGCGAGTGGAATCGAGGCGAAGTTCCCGAATGAGCATTGCGTCGCCACCGGAGGACTCGAGCAGATCGGCAGCAACGCTGAATGCGATTCCTGCAGAGTCGTAGTCACCCATGCGGATGGCATCGAGTGCAGTGCGACGTTCTTCGGCGGCACGCAGGATGTTCACATGCTCGGTTACGGCCGGGTCGGCATCGAGATCAGGTGCATCGGGATCGCTCGACACGCCAATGCCAATGGGAACGGTGACGGTGTGCAATTCCACATCGTCACCAGCGGTCGCCCATCGGATGACGATCTCGCCTAGGGGGTACGGCCCTGCTTCGCGCACCGTGGGCAGGAGCAGTTTCGCGATCACACGACGCTTTTCATCGCCGTAGGCATCGCCGAGTGCGATCTGCACGCCACGACCAACGGGTGTCATTGGAAATTCGTTGAGGATGCCGATGTCGATGACACCGCTTGTCGGTTGAATTTCCACCGACACGTTCTGTGCGACGACTGATGCCAAACCTTCGAACTCGTCGTTGAAGATTTGGGGAGCCTGGTCGGGACCTGCACACCAGTAGTCATTGCCCGAACCATTGTCGGCGATGAGCGAAAGGAGTTGTTCGTCGTACCCGTCACCGAAACCGATCGTGGTGGTGGTGATGTTGCGGCTGCGGGCGGCACTGGCGACACCGATGAGTTTGTCGTGGTTGCGTTCGCCCACATTGGCATGACCATCGGTGAGCAGGATGATGCGGCGAAGTGCGTCGGCACGACTCGATGCCTCGAGCATCTCGAGACCTTTGAGCCAGCCGCCACTGAGGTTGGTCATGCCGCCACCATGAATGGTGTTCACTCGAGCGATCGCTTCATCGGCGACGTGACGGTCGAGGGGCAGAACAAGTTCGACGTTGTCATCGAAAGCGACGACACCGACACGGTCGTTCGTGCCAACGAGTCGGAGGAAATGTGCGACCGCGGCTTTGACCGACTCGATGGGAGCGCCGTTCATCGAACCGGACTTGTCGAGAACAAGTACGACGTCGAGCGGTGGTCGGTCGGTGTCGGGGGCCGGGGGAGCGGTGAGCTCAACGAGAAGGTGGACAATCGCGTCGTTTAAGACGGTGACGATGGTGCGGTCGAAAGTGATCTTGGGTTGCATAGGGCAGCTCCTGGAGAGTTGGCGATAGGGGTTGTAGGAGGGGAACGCACGAAACGGCACAAAATGTGCACACGTGCAGAAATTTGTTTACGCAGCGAACTCGAACTCGGGTACATCGATCACGAGATCGGCATACGAGGCCAGTGCACGGCTGAGTGACGCGGGTCGTGAAACGACAACGACCTTCAGGCCACGCTGGCGAGCACGGTAGGCAACA
>CAIPQK010000065.1 GCA_903867185.1 uncultured Candidatus Nemicrothrix sp.
CCGTTGTGTAACGGCGTGACTTTGAGCCGCTCGCAAAGAGAGAGGGACCGCCCGAAAAGCGGTCCCTCTCTAGGTTTTCTCGGGTGGGCGATACTGGACTCGAACCAGCGACCCCTGCCGTGTGAAGGCAGTGCTCTAGCCAACTGAGCTAATCGCCCTAAGGGCCGAGATGGTAGCCGAACCGTTCCATGGGTCCACAGCCCGGTTTCTGTCTCGGCGTGCCATTGCGTGGCTCTAAAGTTCGAATCCCACGCACCGGACGGTGCGGTTTGGTTTGACTAAGGGGAGCACTAATGCCGATTCCTGCCGATGAGTTTCCGCTGCATCAAGCCCCGTACTCACTTGCTCACGCCGCGTCGAGCGATCGCAACTTCTATGACCGTTCGTATTGGAACGCGCATGATCGTACGGGCGAGGTATTCCTCATTACTGGCCTCGGTCAGTACCCGAACCTTGGTGTGACCGATGCATTCGCGTGTATCCGGCGCGGCGATCTGCAGCACACCATCCGCATGTCTGATGTCCTTGGTTCTGATCGCATGAATCAGCAGGTTGGCCCGTATCGCATCGAGGTCATCGATCCTCTTAACGAACTTCGAATCACGTGTGACGGTAAGGCACAAGAATTTGAGCTCGATCTGCACTGGAGAGGTTCGTTTCCTGCTGTTGATGAATCTCCACACGTTTCGCGCAACGGGGCAAAGATCATGCTCGACGCGCAACGCTTCGCACAGGTGGGAACTTGGGAAGGGTTCATTCGAGTCAAGGGTGAAGAGATCATCGTTGACCCGGCCACATGGGTCGGCACTCGTGACCGTTCATGGGGTATTCGCCCAGTTGGTGAACCTGAGCCGGCAGGCCGCTGGGTTGCTGAACCGAAAGCCGACGGCGGCTTCTACTGGATCTACGTGCCGCTTCGCTTTGACGATTTCGCTTTGGTGTTTATTGCACAAGAAGATGGCGATGGTTTGCGCACGTTGAACGACGCGCTTCGCATTTGGCCCGACGGACGCGTTGAGCCCCTCGGCTATCCGAAGTACGACATCAACTATCGGTCAGGCACGCGTATTCCTGAATCGGCAACCATCACTGCTCAGGCTGCTGACGGATCACCACTCGTTGTCGAGGTTGAATGCCTTGGCCATGTCGCACTTTCCGCTGGTTGCGGTTACGGACCCGACCCGCAGTGGACACATGGCGTTTGGCGCGGGCGCGACTGGATCGAAACCGCGACCTACGACCTCACGAATCAGTCCGACCCCGGCATCATGATTGCGACTCAGTACAGCATCCTTGATCACGTGGGTAAGGCAACGCTCGACGGCAAGGTTGGTTACGGATTGTTCGAGCACTCCTGCGCCGGACGCCATACGCCTTCAGGTTTCGCCAATGGCGGATCGATGGCTCCCTGAGAACCACGTTTCCGTCGCGTTTAGAGCGGCGGTAACAGACCGATATTTGTTCGGGCCCGTTCAAGGACGGGCCCGGCAATGGCTCGCGCCTTTTCGGCACCGGCAGCGAGAATTGATGCCGTGCCTGTCGGGTCGGCTGCAAGTTCTGCGAAACGTTCTTGGATCGGTCGCAACGTTTCGACGACTGCTTCGGCGACCGCCGTTTTGAGATCTCCGTAGCGAGTGTAGGAATCGGCCAGTTCATCGGGCGCTGTTCCTGTGCACGCACTCAGAATTGAGAGAAGGTTCGAAACGCCGGGCTTTTCGGCAACATCAAAGCGAACATCGGTATCGGTGTCGGTAACGGCTCGCTTGATCTTCTTTGCGACCGCATCGAGATCTTCGAGGACAAGAATCGTGCCCTGGGGTGAGTCTTCTGACTTCGACATTTTTTTGTTTGGATGCTGGAGGTCCATAACGCGAGCTCCGACCTTCGCGATCGCTGCCTCGGGAACAATGAACGTGTCGCCGTACCTGCTGTTGAATCGAATAGCGAGGTCTCGTGACAGTTCAAGATGCTGGCGTTGATCATCTCCGACGGGAACGCGATCGGTGTCGTAAAGAAGAATGTCGGCAGCCATGAGAGCCGGATAGGTAAAGAGACCAGCCGAGACGAACTCGGAACTGTCGCTCTTGTCCTTGAACTGAGTCATGCGCCGCAATTCTCCGAACGCTGCCGTGCATTCCATAAGCCACGAGAGTTCGGCGTGCTCGGGGACATGGCTCTGCACGAACAGCGTGGTTCGGGCAGGATCGATGCCAATAGCAATAAGCAACTGTGCGAGCTCAAGGGTGCGGCTACGCAGTTCGGCAGGGTCCTGGGGGACGGTCAAAGCGTGAAGATCGACGACACAGAAAATTGTGTCGGCCTCGTCCTGATCGGTGACCCAGTGGCGAAGCGCTCCGAGGAGGTTTCCGAGCTGGACCGGACCGGTGGGCTTGATGCCCGAGAAGACACGCGTCATGGGGGCCGATGCTAGAGGTCAGGGGCCACCTGCCGGGACCTAGATGCACTTTGGCACCCCGAGACCCCTCTAACGTAGGCATGTGCCATACGAGGTCCAGACGTCAGTCTTTGAGGGTCCCTTCGACCTGCTGCTTCACCTCATCCTGCGCGAGCAGGTTGACCTCTACGAAATCTCTCTTGCTCGCATCGTCGATGCCTACCTTGTCGAGATTGAGAAGATGGAACACGTCGATCTCGAGATCACGACGGAGTTCCTGCTGATTGCCGCCACTCTGGTCGA
>CAIPQK010000066.1 GCA_903867185.1 uncultured Candidatus Nemicrothrix sp.
AAGTATTCCTACGCGCAGTTCTATGCGCCGCCCGGGGCAGACTTCATTGCTCTTGAGCCGATGACGGCTCCCACGAATGCGCTTTGTCAGGGGACCACGCCGATGGTCTCCCCGGGCGAGCGCTTCACTGCTCGTTTCGTTGTTTCCCTTACTTGAACTCAGGAGTTCACATGTCTGCCGCGCCGCAACCAATTGAACAGTCAACTGAATGGTGGGAACTGGCCTCACACCAGGCCGAGATCGCTGACGTACATCTGCGCGATCTTTTTGCGTCCGATCTAAGTCGTGGTGATCGACTCAATGTCGAAGTCGGCGATCTCTACGTTGATTACGCCAAGCATCGTCTGAACGACGAGACACTGGCAAAGCTTTTTGCTCTTGCGCGTCGAGCCGATGTCGAAGGCTTGCGCGATGCGATGTGGGCGGGCGAACACATCAATGTCACCGAAGACCGGGCAGTGCTTCACATTGCACTTCGGGCGCCGAAGGGCGTGGTGTTCACTGATGAAGGCCAGAACGTTGTTCCCGATGTTCACGAAGTCCTTGAACGGATGGCGGCGTTCTCGGAACGGATTCGTTCAGGCGAATGGGTCGGGCATACCGGCAAACGCATTCGCACAGTGGTCAATATTGGGATCGGCGGCAGCGATCTCGGTCCGCGAATGGCCCACGAAGCGCTCCTGCCTTACGCACAGGAAACTATTGACGTTCGGTTTGTCTCAAACGTTGACGGCAATGAATTTTATGAGCTCACTCGTGATCTCGATCCCGCTGAAACGCTCTTCATTATTGCGTCGAAGACCTTCACAACTCTCGAGACAATGACCAACGCGAATAGCGCACGCGATTGGGCGCTGGCAGCTCTTGGTGACGAAGCGGCAATTGCAAAGCACTTCGTGGCCGTATCCACGAACGCTGCTGAGGTCTCGAAGTTCGGTATCGACACCGACAACATGTTCGGCTTCTGGGATTGGGTTGGTGGCCGTTATAGCTACGACTCGGCGATTGGGCTTTCTCTGATGATCGCAATTGGTCCTGACAACTTCACCGAAATGCTCGAAGGGTTTCGACTGATCGACGAGCACTTCCGGACCGCACCGATGGAGCGAAATCTCCCATTCATCCTCGGACTCATCGGCATTTGGTACAACAACTTCTTTGGCGCACAAACTCTCGCTGTGTTGCCTTACAGCCACTATCTCGCGCATCTCACGCCGTATCTCCAGCAACTCGCGATGGAAAGCAATGGCAAGTCCGTCGATCGTTGGGGTCGCACAGTAGGTACGCAAACGGGCGAGATCGTTTGGGGACAACCGGGCACGAATGGTCAGCACGCGTATTACCAACTCATTCACCAGGGAACGAAATTGATTCCTGCCGATTTCATCGGTGTGATTTCGGCTGCGCACGAGATTGGTAGCCATCAAGACATCTTTATGGCGAACTTTTTTGCGCAACCTGAAGCATTGGCGTTCGGTCGAACTGCTGAACAGGTTCGGGCCGATGGCGTGCCCGAAGCACAGGTTGCCGCCCGCACCTTCTTGGGGAATCATCCGACGACGTCAATCCTCGTGCCGGAACTTTCACCGAGAGTGCTGGGCCAGTTGATCGCTCTCTATGAGCACAAGACCTTTGTTCAGGGTGCGGTGTGGGGTATTGATTCGTTTGATCAGTGGGGAGTGGAACTGGGCAAGAAACTGGCCCAAGCGATTGTCCCCGAGCTGACGAACGAGACGGCGCCAGAACTGACCCACGATTCGTCGACGAGTTCGTTGATCCGTCGTTACCGCAAGGCTCGCGGCCGGGCCTGAGTTGCGCCCGGCACGGCGCTGGTTGTCCGTGGCAGACTCCTCGTCCCCAGCGAGGAGGATGGCAGATGAAGGTTCTTGGTATTGATATCGGCGGCACTGGCATCAAGGGTGCCGTTGTCGATACCAAGAAAGGTCATCTCGTCACTGATCGGCTTCGGCTGCTCACGCCTGATCCGGCAACGCCCGATGCAGTGGGCACGACGGTTGCGGAAATCGCGAAACATTTCGAGTGGAGCGGTCCGATTGGTTGCACCTTTCCTGGGGTCGTAAAGGGTGGTGTGGTTTACACCGCGGCGAATGTTGATCATTCATGGATCAATGCGGATGCAGCTCGCATCATTGGCGACGCAACTGGATGTCCTGTGACGATCGTGAATGACGCAGATGCTGCGGGCGAAGCGGAAACTCGCTTTGGTGCGGCACGCGGAAAATCTGGAGTCATCTTGACGATCACTTTGGGGACCGGCATCGGTTCAGCATTGATGATCGATGGAACGCTTGTTCCGAATACCGAACTTGGCCACTTGTGGTTGCGTGGTGGCGATGCCGAGAAGTGGGCGGCGGCTTCGGTTCGTGAACGTCTTGAACTTGATTGGCAGGAATGGACAGCTCGCGTCGACGAGTACCTCTGCTCAGTCGAGAAATTGTTTTGGCCCGACCTGTTCATCATCGGCGGCGGAGTTTCAAAGAAGTCCGACAAATTCATTCCGAATCTGACCTGTCAGACACCAGTCGTTCCAGCAACGCTCCGCAATGCGGCTGGGATCGTTGGAGGCGCACTTTCCGTAAGTCGACATCGTGAGAAACATGGCACCGATGGCCAATCTCACATCGGGAAAAAGAAGTAGAGCAACGTTCTCAGCGGGTGTGAAGTTCCGTTGGAAGATGAGCCGTATCGGAAAATCGAAACAGGCTGAACGACAACGACGACGCGATGTGCATTGGGCGAATCACGCTGATCGACGCGTGGAAGGCAACGAAACGTTCCCATTCCCATGGAACGGGTTCGATTCCAAGAAGGTGTCCGAGGCTTACAGCATTCGCACCGGAGTGAGCGACGAAAACAATTCGTGGTCCTTCATGGTTCATGTCCCACAGCGGCGGGAACTGACGCGCTCGGGTGCAGCCGATGTCTGAAAGAAATGCCGTGAGGCCGCCGACAACGCGGTCATGGAATTCGCGAAACGATTCCGCACCGGGAATAGCTTCCCACTGCTCATTAAGCGGTCGGCGTCGTTGTTGGGCGAACGCTTTCTCAATAACTTCCGACGGAGTTCCCTGCCATTCGGGCGCGCGAATTTCGGCGATCCAGTTATGAGTTTCGGGTTCGAGATTGAACGCCTCGATTAAGGGCTGAGCTGTTTGTTGCGCGCGAACAAGCGGCGAAACCACCAAACGGTCGATCGGGCGATCGGCAAAGAACGAAGGAATGAGTTCGGCCTGACGATGGCCAATGTCGGTAAGCACCGGATCGTCGACACCACCTCCGTCGATTTCCCATTGTGGTTGTCCGTGACGAATGAAGATCAGTTCCATAGTTGGTCCAAGGTTCAGCCGCGACCTGGTCGGCGGCGATGGCGATTACTCCAACACCCATGGTGCCAGTGGCGGCGAAGGTCTGGAGCATCGACTGGAACTGCGACGATGTGTCCCGTTCCTGACGGAATGTCGCGGTTGCATCCAGGACACACATAGGTCTTGTTCGCTTCGTAGGGTTGCACTCGGCGAACCTCAACTTCGAGCCCCATCGGGTCGTGCTCAGGTTCGTTGGTCATCTCAACCGAAAAACGCCCAGATGACGAGACCCAGGCAGATAACGATCGCCGCACTGACCATGACATAGTCGAACGGTGTGCGGCGTTGTTGGCGATGCGGATTGAATCCCACCGCCTAAGTATTCCCTGAGAATGACGCGCCCCCGCACGCGGGTTGCGATGCTGCCACTGGTATCGTCGCCAACCATGCGTTCCCCCCGAGTTCTTGCTGCTGGATTACTGCTGGTCGCCGGCATCACGATGGTTGCCGCCTGCTCAAGTGGGGGTTCCACACCGGCCGCACCATCGGGTGATGCCGTGCTTGTCCAGGGACAGCAGGTGTATTCGCAGAACTGCGCCGGTTGCCATGGTGCTGGCGGTGGTGGCGGGTACGGGCCGAAACTGGCGGGAGTCGTGACGGTGAAGTATCCAAACATCGACGATCAGATCGCTTTGATTACCAATGGGAAGGGCGCAATGCCTTCGTTCTCAAAGAAGTTGACGGCTGACCAGATCACGGCGGTTACCCGATACACGCGCGAGGTTCTCGGAACCAAGTAGCCATTCGCTCACAACAGTGCGAACGGCCCGTGTATGCCATCGAAGCAGTTCGTAGTGTCTGCGCCTCGGCGGCAGTCATCGCCCTTCGATCGAGTCGTTATCGCGGAGGTTCGATGCTTGCCACCATCGGGTCGGCAACGTTGTCAGGTATCGATGGTGTACCTGTCACCGTTGAAGTACACGTTGCGAACGGGTTGCCCGGATTCACGGTCGTCGGATTGCCCGATGCGTCATGTCGCGAAGCCCGCGATCGTGTGCGCGCTGCACTTCTCACATCGGGCTACTCGTGGCCCGACCGACGAACAACGGTAAATCTTGCGCCGACTTCAGTGCGCAAAGTCGGGGCATCGCTAGATCTCGCGATTGCGATCGGCGTTCTTGTAGCAAGCGAACAACTTCCCGTCGATGTGGTTACTGGCCGAGCCTTTCTTGCTGAAGTAGGTCTCGATGGCTCACTGCGCCATGTTCCTGGGGCTCTTTCACTTGCGGCCGCTTGTCCGCAGCCCGAAATCATCGTTGCGCCGGCTTCCTATTGCGAAGCATCGCTTGTTGCTCGACCCACAATCCGATGTACCGCAGATTTACGGACGTTGGTTGACGCGTTGCTCGCGGAAGCGCCATGGCCGCGGCCTCCCGAAGAACCCATTGCCACGTCAAACATTGGCGATGCCGATCTCGCTGATGTTCGTGGCCATCGACTGGCTCGCTTCGGCCTTGAAGTCGCTGCTGCCGGCGGTCACCACATCCTGATGGTTGGCCCGCCTGGTTCTGGCAAGACGATGTTGGCCGAACGTCTTCCTGGTCTCTTGCCCGATCTCGACGATCACACCGCGTTCGATACCACGCGTGTGCATTCAGCCGCGGGCGAATCAATCGTTGGTGGTTTGGTTCGGCGTCCACCATTGCGAGCTCCGCATCACGGTATGAGCGCAGTGGCCATGGTTGGCGGTGGAACGCATCGATTGCGCCCGGGCGAAATTTCGATGGCGCATGGCGGTGTGCTTTTCCTCGATGAAATGGGAGAGTTCGGTGCAGTAGTTCTCGACTCGTTGAGACAGCCGCTGGAAGAAGGTGTCATCCGTCTGGCAAGAGCCGAGACGCGTGTGGAATTGCCAGCACGCTTTCTGCTCGTCGGGGCGATGAACCCGTGCCCGTGCGGCGAGGGTGTGGTTCCGGCGGCGTGTCGGTGTTCCGATCGAGCACTTGAGCGGTATCGCAGGCGCCTCTCAGGACCGTTGCTCGATCGCTTCGACCTTCGTATCGATGTGCATCGGCCAGATCCTCGGCAGCTACTTGGCGCAAGTGTGGCGGAATCAAGTGCTGTCGTTGCTGGCCGTGTCCGCAACGCTCGGTGCCGAGCTGTCGAGCGTGGCGTTCGATGTAACGCCGAACTTTCATCTTCCGCTCTTGAGCGCACGTCGCCACTTGAAACCGATGCGTCTGCGCTTATTGAACGGTCACTTGAATCTGGCCGACTTTCGGCCCGTGGAATGCGGCGAGTATGGCGGGTCGCCCGCACGATCGCCGACCTCGAAGGCCACGATGGCGCTCTCACCGCAGAACATGTGGCCAGCGCGCTTCATCTACGAACTGATCCGGCATTTCTTGTTCGTTCGTTGGTGAACTAAGTGGTCAAGGCGCGACTTCCCGACGAAGCGTGGGTCGTTGCACTCTCACGCGTTCCCGGAATAGGGCCGGCTCGGTTGCGAGCACTTCTTGCGAGTGACGAACCTGCATCACTTTGGCGTTCTGTGTGTAACGGCTTACTTCCTAAGGAACTGGCTTCCGGATCGGCCTCAAATGATGCTGGGCTTCGACTTCCTCAAGCGCTTCGTGATCAATGGCGTACCGCATCAAGAACAATCGATCCCGAGGCGTATTGGAAAGCGCACGTCGAAGCCGGTATTGGCGTGATGCTCCGATGGTCTCCCTCATTTCCAGAAGAACTCGCCGAAGACGATGACGCGCCAGCCATCTTGTTCTGGCTCGGCGACATCGATCGTTTGGCCGGGACACGTGTCGCAATCGTCGGCACACGTCGGGCCAGTCGCTATGGCATCGATGTGGCCAACGAGTTCGCTCAAGAACTTTCACTTGCCGGTATTTCGGTGGTGTCGGGATTGGCATTGGGTATTGATGGAGCCGCGCATGCGGGTGCACTTGCCGTCGAAGGCGCCCCGCCGATTGCTGTGGTCGGAAGTGGACTTGATCGTGTCTACCCCCGTGCGCACCGCTCCTTATGGAGAGCAGTGGCCGAACGCGGCGTTGTGTTGAGTGAATACCCGTTGGGCTCATCGGCAGTGGCGTGGCAGTTCCCGGCGCGTAACCGCATCATCGCTGCGCTTGCCGATGTTGTTGTGGTGGTCGAGTCGCAATCGACCGGGGGAGCATTGGGCACTGCAGTTGAAGCAGCCCGACGGGGCCGAACAGTGCTCGCCGTTCCTGGGCCAATCACGGCACCAAGCTCAGCGGGAACGAATCAACTGTTGTTCGACGGCTGTGGTCCCGTTCGCGACGTTGGCGATGTCCTGCTGGCACTGGGTCGCGAACCAGAACGTCGACGAATCGCAGCTGAGCAGCGTCCGACGCCAATCGGAACAGCGAAGGATGTGCTGGACGCCTTGCCTTGGCAGGCGATTCCCGTGGAACAGGTCCTCTCAACGACAGGTCTCGAATTGGGTTTGGTCATGCTCGTGCTCGAGCAACTCGAGAACGATGGGTGGGTCTCACAACGCTCTGGATGGATCGAACGGATTGGCCGCGGGGGAGCGAGATGACGGCGTTTGCCATCATCGCCAAGCATCCGAGGGAACGTTCAACCCTCGCCGTTACAGTTTTGTTTGTGGCTGGCGAAGCAGATCCGTGGTTTCTTGATGAGTTCCAGGCGTCGCTGACGTCGGTCTCTACTGCCACCCTGCGCGCCTATCGAAGTGACATCGATCAGTTTGTTGAATGGGTCGGGCGCCAAGACATCGAAATGCCGGCCGATGTCAGCCGCACAATTTTGCGTCGCTATATCGGCGCCATGACAACGAGAAAACTGGCGCGGCGTTCGATCGCCCGAAAAGCCTCGGCGTTACGCCGCTACTTCGCATGGCTTGTTCGTAGCGGTCATCTCAACGCCGACCCCTCGGCTGGTCTCAGTGCTCCCGGTTCAACTGGTCGGCTTCCGCGCGTTCTTCGAGACGATGAACTCACGCAGGTGCTCGACAATCCGCCAGGGACAACTGCGAATGATCCTCCAGCGATTCGCTCTCGCGACGACGCGGTGCTTGAACTTCTTTACGGAAGTGGATTGCGCGTGTCAGAAGTGTGCAGTCTTCGCCCCGAGGACCTCGACCTTGCTCGTCGACGTGTTGTGGTGTGGGGTAAAGGTTCCAAACAGCGTGTCGTTCCACTGAGTGCTCCCGCAGTCGAAGCGCTTGAACAATGGCTTGGCCATGGTCGGCGCGTGCTGGCCACGGCATCGTCTCCATCTGATGCGGTGTTTCTCAATCGCAAAGGCACTCGCCTCGGCACCCGAGACGTCCGTCGTTTGCTCGACCGTCGCGCACCTTCCCCGACACATCCACATGCATTGCGCCACACCTTCGCTACGCATTTGCTCGACGGTGGAGCCGATCTCCGTGCGGTGCAGGAATTGCTCGGACACTCCGATCTCGCCACAACGCAGCACTACACACATGTGAGTAAAGAACGTTTGCGCGCGGTAGTCGATTCAACCCACCCACGCGCTTGACCTAGCGAGACCGCATCCTCCTTCCCCGGTGAGAACTCATAACCGGAAGGATCAGTGTGCGATCAATGCCGTTCACTTTGCGGGCGCGTGTTGTCAGGCTCGCTCTTGTTGTTGCTTTCAGCTCTTCGATGTTTGTTTTCGTGGTGCCAACAGGGGCAAGTGCTGCGACGTCGTCGGGCGACTACCGCCCGCCGAGCGATGCTCCGATAATCGATCACTTCCGACCACCGCCGAAGCCGTGGATGGCTGGCAACCGTGGCATCGATTACGGCACCGAACCTGGCGCCCAGGTCTGGGCGGCTGGCGATGGGCGTGTGATTTTTGCTGGGCAGGTCGGTGGTCAGTTGCATGTCACCGTTGAGCACTCCGATGGCTTGCGCACGAGTTATTCATTCTTGGCGTCGATTTCGGTCGATGTCGGTAATCGGATTCATGGTGGCGAGGTCGTCGGAATCGCCGGCGGTCCATTTCATTTCGGTGTTCGCGCGTCCGATAATTCCTATCTCGATCCCGAAGCGCTTCTTGCGGGTTCTCTTCGGCCGTCGGTGCGACTCGTCCCGGGTACCGATCAAGGTCTCGAGCGTCTTGATGCGCAAGAGCGTCGCTCGTTACTCGAGACACTTCTCGACGACGGAGTTGCGGCACTGTCCGTAGCAGCGAGTTTTTCTTCACGGACATCTGCGTTACTCACTCATTATGTCGTCGAGTTGAATCCGGAAACGCACGCAGCGCGACTCGCGCTTGCGCTTGGAAAATGGTTCAAGGACCGCCAGACTTGCACGGAGGCTTCAACTCCAGTTCCTTCTCACGCGTCGCGACGCATCGTCGTCTTGGTGAGCGGACTAGGTACTGCAAGCGACTCGAATACTGCATGGGAGATCGACACCAAATCACTTGGCTACGCCGACGCCGATGTCGTTCGTTACTCCTACAAAGGTGGTCAAGCGCCACGAATTATCAGTGATCAAGGATCGCCGATGCGTTCGGTTGCGTCACAACCACTCGACGCGATTACCACTCGTCCGTTCGATGCCGCCGATAGCCAACAGTCGGTTGGAACCTCTGCAGATCGCTTGGCAGATCTTTTGCAGTCGGTTGCGATCGCACAACCAGGTGTTCCGATTGATGTTGTTGGTCATTCCCAAGGTGGAGTTGTGGCGCGTCTCGCGGTAGAGCGTTCTGGCGCAGAGAATGAACTTCCATTAGAGGTCGAAACAATGGTGACGGTGTCGTCTCCGCAACAAGGGGCGCCGTTGGCCACCGGCGTGGTCGCTCTGGGCGACACTCCGGGAGGCGCCGCGGCCTTGTCGCAGGTACGCGCCGCTGGCATGGCCGATGATCTGGACAATCGGCGACCCGCTCTGGCGGATTTGGCCGAAACCTCAGCGACGATGGACGAACTCCACACCCGACAGATCCCGAGCGGAGTTCGGTTCGTCACGATCGGTGGCTCCGGAGATCTGGTGGTTCCAGGGTCTACGGCAGGAGATTCAGCTGCCGATGCCTCGATCATTTTGCCGACGCCGCTGGGGAAAGAGGCCCATGGCTCGCTTCCCTCGACTCCAGCAGCAACAAGGGAAATCGGCCTTGCCGTGGCAAGAATGGGTCCTACGTGTCAAAGCTTCGGCGCGGCCCTCTCAGCCTTTCTGACGGCCGAAACTGTCCGATATGGCGAGACCGTCGCGAGCGCCAATGTGGCGATCGGGGCTGGCGTGCTGTCCATTCCGCCGGCCGACTAATCGGTGGGCTGGCCCCTTTCCCTAGTGCTCCCATACACTCACAATCCGGCCCAACGACCGTTGGGCATGTCGATCACCCGATTGGCATACCTCTAGACACCCCGCAGCCGTGCACCCCACGGTCGTCTCCATCCCGGAAGACGCCAGCACGGGCCTGCGATCCTCCGAACCGATGGGAAGGAACACCCTCATGGCACCAGTTGTCACAATGCGCCAACTGCTCGATTCCGGCGTGCATTTCGGTCATCAGACCCGCCGTTGGAACCCGAAGATGAAGCGATTCATTCACGGCGAGCGCAATGGCATTTACATCATCGATCTTGAGCAGACGCTCGGCCGTATCGAAACCGCGTACAACTTCGTACGCGATCTCGTTGCCGACGGTGGCTCGATCTTGTTCGTGGGCACCAAGAAGCAAGCCCAGGATCCGGTCCGTAGCTATGCCGAACGCTGCGGCATGCCCTATGTCAATGAGCGTTGGCTCGGCGGCATGCTCACCAACTTCCAAACCATGTCTAAGCGCGTCGCGAAGATGAAGGACTACCAGCGCATGCGCGATTCTGGTGACTTCGAAGCGATGCCCAAGAAGGAAGCACTTCTCATTAGCCGTGAACTCGAGAAGCTCGAGCGCAACCTTGGTGGTATCCGCAACATGGAACGCCTCCCAAGTGCGATCTTCGTTCTCGACACCAACAAGGAAGACATCGCCGTAACCGAGGCCAACAAACTCGGTCTTCCGATTGTTGCTGTCGTCGACACCAACTGCGATCCCGACATCATCACGTTTGTGATCCCAGGCAACGACGACGCCATTCGTTCAGCGAACCTCATGGCTCGCGTCATCTGCGATGCCGTTGAAGAAGGACGCTTTATTGCATCGCGCAAGCGCGGCGCCGTTTCTCCTGAAGGCCCGGCCATCGTTGCCGAGCGCACTGCTGAAGAAGAAGAAGCGCACGAGGCTGCTCAGGCCGACGCTCGTCGTCAGGCTGCAGAAGCGGCTGCTGCTCGCGAAGCACGCATCGCTTCAGAACGCGCAACTGCCGAAGAAGCAATCACGCAGACCGATCCCGCAAACGAAACGACCCAGGAGTCCTAAACCCCCATGGCTGAATTCACCGCCAAGGACGTCCAGAACCTTCGCCAGATCACTGGCGCCGGAATGATGGACGCCAAGAAGGCGCTCACCGAAAACGATGGCGACTTCGAAGCCGCCAAGCAGTGGTTGCGCGAGAAGGGTCTGGCCAAAGTCGCCAAGCTCGGCGACCGCGAAAACTCGCAGGGTTCAGTGTGTGTGGTTGTCGACGGTTCCGTCGGCGCCATCGTGCAACTCAAGAGCGAAACCGATTTCTCGGCCAAAGCTGCTGATTTCATTTCAGTGGTGCAGGACCTCACCGAGATCGTCGTTGAAAAGGGCGCCGACGCGGTGTCTGAACTCAGCGAGGAACTCGACGCGCTGAAGATCGCCAAGAAGGAAAACATCGAACTCGGCACCGTCGTTCGTTTCGATGCCGCCGGTGACAACATCCTCGATTCCTATCTCCATCTTCAAGATGGTCGTGGCGTCAACGCGGTTCTTGTTGAACTCCAAGGTGGAACCAAAGAGGTCGCTCATGATCTTGCGGTGCACATCGCGTTCTCGAAGCCGGCATACCTCAACCGTGACGAAGTTCCTGCAGAAGATGTAGAGCGCGAGCGTCAAGCGCTACTCGACATCACGAAGGCTGAAGGAAAGCCTGAAGCGGCCTGGCCGAAGATCGTCGAAGGGCGAATCAACGGCTGGTACAAGGAACAGGTTCTCCTTGAACAGCAGTTTGTGCGAGACGACAAGAAATCGATTACTGATTTACTTGCCGGTGCAACGCTCGTTCGTTTCGCTCAGGTGTTCATCGGGGCCTGATGGCATCCGCACCCGCCCGCTGGTCGCGGGTCCTTCTCAAGGTTTCGGGTGAAGCATTTGCTGGCGATGCCGGTTACGGCATCGACGGTCATGTCGTGCAACGCATAGCGAAGGACATCGTTGATGTTCTCGCTGATCATCCCGACGTTCAGATCGCCATCGTTGTTGGTGGCGGAAATATCTGGCGAGGAATGGTTGGCGCTGGCGCTGGTATGGATCGAGCGCAAGCCGATTACATGGGAATGCTTGCCACAGTGATCAACGCGCTTGCACTGCAAGACACGCTTGAGCAATTGGGACAACCCACTCGCGTGCAGTCAGCTATCCAGATGGCACAGGTCGCTGAGCCGTACATCCGCCGTCGCGCGGTGCGTCATCTTGAAAAGGGCCGCGTCGTTATCTTTGCTGGCGGAACGGGCAACCCGTTCTTCACCACCGACACCACTGCCGCGTTGCGTGCGGTTGAGATTGAAGCTGGAGTTCTGCTGAAGGGCACCCATTCAGGGACCGACGGCATCTATACCGACGACCCCCGGACCAATCCTGAGGCGACCAAACTCGAAGAGGTCACCTACCTCGATGTCCTGAATCAGGGGCTTCGGGCTATGGATTCCACGGCGATCACCCTCTGTATGGACAACAATTTGCCCATCGTTATGTTCGATCTCACTGGCGAGGGCAACGTCCGTTCGCTCCTTGAGGGCGGTTCGGTCGGTACTCTCGTCCGTTGAGGCGGTTGTTGGAGTCCCCGTCGCTTTAGTCGATTTCTCCTGGAGTGTTCTGATGACGTCAGAGATGGCCGACCTGCTACTTGCAGAAACAGTCGACAAGATGAAGAAGGTCGTCGTGCATACGCGAGCCGACTTCGCTTCCATTCGTACCGGCCGGGCTGCTCCCGCTCTTGTCGAGAAAATTCTGGTCGATTACTACGGCTCGGAAGTTCCGCTGCAACAGATCGCTGGCTTCA
This sequence comes from uncultured Candidatus Nemicrothrix sp., assembly GCA_903867185.1. GTDB lineage: Bacteria > Actinomycetota > Acidimicrobiia > Acidimicrobiales > Acidimicrobilacustridaceae > Acidimicrobilacustris. The sequence continues at coordinate 12,469 of CAIPQK010000066.1, forward strand.
ACGTTCCTGAAGCTCGGCAATTGCTCATCACTCCCTACGACAAGGGAGCGATCGGAGCGATCGAACGTGCGCTTCAGCAGTCGGACCTCGGACTCAACCCGAGTAACGACGGTATTTCGATTCGCCTCACGTTTCCTCCGCTCACTGGTGAGCGTCGCAAAGAACTCGTGAAGGTTGTCAAGAACATGGCTGAGGAAGGCAAGGTCTCGCTGCGTAACCAGCGTCGGTCGACACGCCAAGAACTTGAGGCGCTCGAGAAGTCTGGCGACCTTTCCAAAGACGAACTTGAACGCGCCGAGAAAGAACTCGACAAAATCATTCACACCCAAGAGGCAGAAATCAGTGACGCACTGGGTGCCAAGGAAACTGAATTGATGGAGGACTGATGGCGCCTGATGACCTGTCCCGAGAACCGAGACCGCCTGGCGATCCCGAAGAGGTTCGGATCATCACCGTCGAGGAGATTGCCGAGGCATCGAGTCGTCCCGATGTCGCCACTCGTCTTCCCGAACGCGAACTTCCGCCCCCTCCGCCCCCAGTAATGAATGTCGGACCGCCCACGGGCGAACACGAAATGCCTCACTGGACCGAGCCGGCCACGGGTCAGGTACCTGCCGTTGTCATCGGCGACAACGCAAACGATGACGATCGCGTATCAATGACCGATACCCCGCGTTTTCGAAGTGAGCACGACACAACCGAGCATGGCGATCTTTTTGCCGATCTCGAGTCGATCGAGCCCGATGAACCAGTCGCTGAACGACTTGGCGCCCTCGATACCGATGAACGTATCTCTGACGAGGCGTATTTGAATTTCGACGATGTCGAACTCGACCCTCAGCCGCGTCGTCGTGGTTCACGTCGAGGACGTGCCGCTCGGTCTGCCGATATCGCCAACGATCCGTTGTCGGCGATTCTTCTTCCGCCCGATCTCGTTGGTTCCCCGGCGGAGGTTCTACCTCCGCCTCCATCGGCGAGAGCGGAACGCGCCCCTACGCCAAAAGAAGAAAGCGCGCATGAAGGCGCAAAGGGTCGCAATGTTCCAATTGCTGCCGCAGTTGGTATCGGTATGGCAATCGTCGCCGCGCTTTTGTTTATGGCCGGTCCCGCGCCCGCAATGCTTCTCATCGAAGTTGTACTAGTGGCTGCAGGGTTCGAGTATTTCACCGCCATGCAGCGAAGCGGGTTTCGCCCCGCGACGTTGCTTGGCCTTGCAGCAGTCGCTGGACTTCCGATCGCGTGTTATTGGAAGGGCGAGTCTGCGATTCCGGCAATCATCGTCCTCACATTCATCTTTGGTGTTGTGTGGTATCTCAGTAGCGCGAGCGGGCGAGCTCGTCCGACCGCGAACCTCGGCATCACGCTTATCGGAGTTATTTGGATCGGCGTCCTCGGCAGTTATGCCGCGCTGATCGTTGACATCCCATCTCAGGGTGTGAGCTTGCTGCTCGTCGCTGTCATTGCTGCGGTCGCTACTGACGTCGGCGGATTCTTCTTTGGTCGAGCGATGGGTCGGAGTCCGCTGAGCGCGATCTCTCCGAATAAAACTGTCGAAGGGCTCGTTGGCGGAATTGCGGTCACTATTTTTGCCGTCTTTGTGCTTGTTGTGGTCTTGGGCGTGAGTTCGCTGGGTGCAGGCAAGGCGCTTGTTCTTGCGGTTGTCCTCGCCATCGTGGCTCCGTTGGGAGATCTCGGAGAGTCGCAGTTCAAGCGTGATCTTGGCCTCAAGGACATGGGTTCGATGCTGCCAGAGCACGGGGGGCTGCTCGATCGCTTCGATGCGCTGCTATTCGTCCTGCCCGCGACCTACTACGTCGTGCGAATCCTTGGATTGGGCTGAACCCGCGGAGAATCATCGATTGTCTCTCGGTAGGCTGAACACATGTCGTTGACCCGTGTCGCTCTCGCCGGATCTACTGGCTCGATAGGTACACAAGCACTCGAGGTCATCGACGCCGAATCGGAACACTTCGAACTCACTGCGCTTGGGGCCACGGGTCGCCAACCTGAAGTGATCATCGAACAGGCCCGTCGTTATCGGCCCGCTGTTGTCGCGATCAGTGATCCCGAAGCAGCTCGATTCATCGATGCTGAACTCCCCGGCATTGAAGTTCGAGGCGGTGCCGACGCAATGGCAAGCCTCGCCCTCGAAGCCGATGTTGTAGTGAACGGTGTGGTCGGATTCGCCGGCTTGTCGGTCACATTGGCGACACTCGAAGCAGGTCGCCGACTTGCGTTGGCCAATAAAGAGTCGTTGATTGCTGCTGGCCCTGTTGTGCAGATTGCGCGCCGCACTCCTGGCGCCGAACTTGTTCCTGTCGACAGTGAACACGGAGCTATTCATCAGTGTCTTCGCGCGACCGATAATCGAAACCGAGTTGCTCGGTTGCTTCTCACGGCAAGTGGCGGCCCGTTTCGCGGTCGTAGCGCCGATGATCTCGCAAATGTCACGATCGAAAATGCGCTGGCACATCCGACGTGGAGCATGGGTCCGAAGATCACGATCGATTCTTCGACGCTCATGAATAAGGGCCTCGAAGTGATCGAAGCGCACGAACTCTTCGGTTTGCCGGCAGGCGACGCTGGATACGGCATCGGCTTCGACGAGATCGATGTTGTTGTCCACCCTCAGTCGATCGTGCACTCAATGGTCGAGTTCACCGATGCATCAACCATTGCGCAACTCTCGACGCCAGACATGCGGCTGCCTATTGGTTATGCGTTGGCCTGGCCCGATCGCATCACAACGCCATTCGGCCGCATCGATTGGTCAACCCTCGGACGACTCGATTTCGAGCCCCCCGACCTCAAGGCGTTCCCATGCTTGGCTCTTGCCTATGCCGCCGGCCGCACAGGCGGAACGGCACCAGCCTGGATCAGTGCAGCAAACGAGGTCGCGGTCGATGCCTTCCTTCAAGGCCAGATCGCGTGGCGTGACATCGCCGCGATCATTGCGGCCACACTCGATCGACATGACGGTGCCCCGGCAACAGATGCTTCGTCGGTCATCGAGGCCGATGCGCAGGCTCGGCGAGTCGCAGTGGAAGAACTCAATCGATTCGCGGCGGTGAACTCATGACGACTCCATCAGAGGTTGAACCAAGGAATCAGGGCGATGCACAACTGGCAGCCCAGCCCTCGCTACTCGAACGAGTATTCGGAAATCAGTTTGTTCTCTTAGGCCTCTTAATTGCATTGCTCACTTGGGTTACATTCACGCACATCTGGCTCTTCGTCCTAATTGTTGCGATTGTCGGGTCGGTCTTTTTGCATGAGATGGGTCACTTTCTCATGGCGAAGAAAAATGGAATGAAGGTCACTGAGTTCTTTATTGGCTTTGGCCCACGCGTGTGGTCATTCCGGCGCGGCGAAACCGAGTACGGACTCAAACTGATTCCTGCTGGTGCGTATGTGCGCATCATCGGCATGCATGGCCTCGAGGAAATCGAAACCACCGATGATGAAGATCGCACCTACCGGGCAAAATCCTATTGGCAGCGCATGCCCGTCGTTCTTGCTGGTCCAGTAGTCAACTTGGTGTTGGGCTTGTTGCTGCTTGTTGTTGTCTTTGCTGGGTTCGGTCACCCGTCAGCCGACAAGTGGAAGATCGAATCAGTTTCAAGTGGTTCGGCTGCCGCTGCGGCTGGCCTTGAACCCGGCGACCGCATTTTGGCGTTCGATGGTCAACCTGTCGGCGCCTTCGATGACTTCACCTCGACAATCCGCTCCCATGGGGGCTCCGTAGGTGAGCTCACGGTTCAACGCGGTGACGAACAGTTCACGATTCCCGCCACAGTTGGTTGGTCACTTAATACCGATGGGGCCCGGGCCTTGCAGCCGCTTGTTCCTGGTGATCGCGTCACCAAGGTGGGCGACACCGTTGTGTCCTCCTATTCCGAAGTCCAGGCGGCGATGTTGCGCGTCATAGGTCCTGCAGTTGTCACCTTCGATCGCAACGACCGCGCGTTCACAACCACGATCGATGGCCCGCTCGCATTGCCGATCGACGGCTTCCGCGGTTTCCTTGGGGTGAGTCCCCGTTCAGTGCTTGTTCACGCTGGCATTGTCGACGCCACGGGCCAAGCGTTCACTGCGTTCGGCGACACCGTTGTCGGATCGGTGCAAGGAATCGGCCGCATCTTCTCTCCATCAGGTATTGGAAAGTTGGCCACACAGGTTGCCAATGGCGGGAGCTCGCAATCTTCGAGCTCGGTCGAGCCGGTGGGCTCAGGCTCCTCAAGTTCAGCCCCAGCGCCAACGACGTCATCGAACGCCGATCGCCCGATGTCGCTTCTTGGCATCGTGAACGTGGGCACCCAACTTGGCGAGCAGGCGGGTTGGGCGGGTGTCTTGGCACTTCTCGCCACGGTCAATATTTTCCTTGGTCTCATCAACTTGGCCCCGATACTTCCGTTCGATGGCGGACATATCGCGGTCGCAACCTATGAAGAGATACGTACCCGCATGTCAGGCAAGGCCTATCGGGTCAACATGGCCAAACTGATGCCCGTCACCTATGTGGTGGTGCTTCTCATGGTCGGGCTCTTCGCGTCCACGCTGTATCTCGATGCCGTGGACCCCGTGAAACTCTCGCCGTAGCCCTAACCTCATCATTGTGAGCGAGCTCTTCCCACAGACCCGATACCCGCGACGCGTAACTCGTCAGTTGCACGTTGGCGATGTTGCCGTTGGTGGCGGCGCGCCGATCTCGATCCAATCGATGACCACTACCAAGACCGCCGATGTCGAAGGCACGTTGCAACAGATCTATGCGCTCGCCGGAGCCGGTTGCGACATCGTGCGCTGCACGTGCAACGAACAAGAATCTGCTGAAGGTCTTGCACACATCATTCCGCGTTCGCCCCTGCCAATCATCGCTGACATTCATCATCAATACCGGCGCGCGCTTGAAGCCATGGAGGCGGGCGTTCAAGGTTTGCGACTCAACCCCGGCAATATCCGTCGTCCTGAACACATCAAGGCCGTTGCCCTCGAAGCAAAAGATCGCGGCATCCCGATTCGTATCGGCGTCAATGGCGGTTCGCTCGATCCTGAGTTGTATGAGAAGTACGGCGGCAGAGTCACTGCCGAAGCAATGGTCGAATCGGCCAAGCGTGAACTCGCGTACTTCGAAGAGGTGGGCTTCGACGATGTAAAGATCTCGGTGAAGGCATCGAATGTTGCGTTGATGATCGACGCCTACCGGTTGCTCGCCGACACGGTCGATTACCCGCTACATCTCGGCGTGACCGAGGCGGGTCCGCCGCCTGCAGGCCTCGTGAAGGCCACCGCAGGTATGGCCACGTTGTTGGCCGAAGGTATTGGCGACACGATTCGCTACTCGCTCACTGCCGATCCAGTTGAAGAAGTGCGCGCTGGTCGTTGGTTACTTGAAAGTCTTGGCCTGCGCGAACGCCGCGGTCTCGATCTCATCGCGTGTCCGTCCTGTGGTCGCGCCGAAGTTGATGTCATCGATGTTGCTGCCCGAGCGCAAGAAGCACTCACCGATCTGAACATACCCATTCAGGTAGCGGTGATGGGTTGCGTTGTCAACGGACCAGGCGAGGCTCGCGAAGCCGACCTCGGAATCGCTGCTGGCCGAAAGCGCGGCCACTTGTTCGTCAAGGGCGAAGTCGTCAAGGTCGTGCCCGAATCCGAGATGGTCGAATCTCTCGTGGAGTGGGCGCAGATCATTGCCGACGGGGGAGTCGAAGAAGCGCTTCGCCGCAAGGACGAGGGCGCAGCTGCCGAAGCCGAAGCCGATCGCATGGCACTGCTCGACGACAAGGGTGACGATGCCAACCACGCTGAAGAGCGCATCGAACTGATCCGCAAACTCGACTGACTTTGTTGGTTGTGGCGGGAGTCGAAGAAGGCGTCGCCTAGCATCATGGGCCATGGCAAAGGCCCCTGTTCTCACACCGCAGTCTGAAGATTTCCCGCGCTGGTATCAAGACATTGTTGCCAAGGCGGAACTCGCCGACAACGGTCCGGTGCGCGGCACGATGGTCATCCGCCCCTATGGCTATTCCATCTGGGAGCAGATGCAGGCCGAGGTCGATCGCCGAATCAAACTGGCCGGAGCAAAAAACGCGTACTTCCCATTGTTCATTCCGGAGAGTTATCTCAAGCGCGAGGCCGAGCATGTTGAAGGCTTTAGTCCCGAGCTAGCGGTCGTTACCGTCGCCGGCGGAAAAGAACTTGAAGAGCCAGTCGTTGTTCGACCCACATCAGAAACTGTCATTGGCGAGTTCATGGCGAAGTGGGTGCAGAGTTATCGCGACCTTCCGCTTTTGCTGAACCAGTGGGCCAACGTGGTTCGATGGGAGTTGCGTCCGCGCATCTTCCTCCGCACGAGCGAGTTCCTTTGGCAAGAAGGCCACACTGCTCATGTGTCTGAAGAAGACGGCCGTCAGTATTCCGAACGCATTCTTTACGACGTGTATGCATCATTTATGCGCGACGTTCTGGCCATGCCTGTCGTTGTTGGGCGCAAAACCGTCAAGGAACGTTTCGCTGGCGCAACAAACACGATGACCTGCGAAGCAATGATGGGTGACGGCAAGGCTCTGCAAATGGGCACAAGCCATGAACTTGGACAGAACTTCTCCAAGGCATTCGATATCCAATTCCTCGACAACGAAGGTACGCAGCAACACGCGTGGACAACATCATGGGGTGTTTCTACGCGAATGGTGGGCGGACTCATCATGTGTCACGGCGACGACAATGGTCTCAGGGTTCCACCAGCGCTTGCTCCCGTGCAGGTCGTCGTGATCGCAGTTCGCGACGACGACGCGGTCATCGAACGTTGTCGTTTGCTTGCCGCTGAGCTCACTGACGCCGGAGTGCGCGTGGAACTCGATGTACGAGTCGAAACGTCAATGGGCCGCCGCGCCACCGATTGGGAACTGAAGGGTGTGCCAGTTCGTCTTGAACTTGGCCCGCGCGATTTGGCCGAAGGTGTTGTGACGCTTGCGAATCGAGTGAGCGGATCCAAAGATGCCGTGGCCCTCGACGGACTCGCCGACACGGTGCGAAGCGCTCTCGATGCTGCGCAAGCACAACTGCTCGCTGAAGCGACTGAGCGCAGAGACTCTCGTACGGTCGATGTCACAACGATTGACGAAGCTGCCGAAGCCGCCGCAACTGGTTGGGCCCGAATCCCTTGGGCCACCCTGGGCACCGAGGGCGAGGCCGAACTGGCGAAATCGAGCGTCACGGTTCGCTGCCTGGTCATGCCCGATGGCTCTCTGCCGGCTTCCGATAGCGCTGAAGGTGCAGTCGCCATCGTTGCTCGCTCCTACTGACGATCCCTTTCGACCCGGCCAAAAGAGGGTCTGAACAGGGGTTTTACCGTCCGGGGGTGGGCCTCAGGCCCGGTCTCGGGTGGTCGTTTTGGGGCCGAGGGGTCTACACTCTCGGTATCGCAATCGTTCTGCAGTACTGACGAAGGCGTGGGCTTCTGCCCACGCCTTTTGTTTCGGCCGGATTATGGCGATGACCCCGCAGTCAGTGATCTTTGAAACCCTTTGGAAGGAGGCCAACAATGAGCGTGTCCGCACGTGTACGAGCACTTATCGAACCATTGGTGGCCGCCGAGGGTCTCGAATTGTTCGATCTCGAACAGGTTGGACCAGTACTTCGGGTCACGGTTGATCGTGAAGGTGGCGTCAGTATCGACGACATCACAAAGACCACTCGAGCAATTTCTCGAGCATTCGACGAACACGATCCGATCTCTAGTGGCTACACACTTGAGGTATCGAGCCCCGGGCTTGAGCGGGTGCTGCGTACACCAGCGCATTACGCCTGGGCGGTTGGTCGCACCGTTGCGGTCAAGACATTCCCGAACCACCCAGTCGGCCGTCGTTTCGCCGGCACCGTTTCCAGTTCCACCGATACCACCGTCACCATCGCTCTTGAAGAGCCAATCGGGGAGAGCATCACGCTCAACCTCGGCGAAATCGAAAAGGCGCGCACCACCTTTATTTGGGGGCCAGCGCCCAAGCCCGGCGGTCCGAAGAGCGGCGAGAAAGCCGTGAAATCGACCAAGGGCGCGAAGAAATCAAAAGACATGAAAGCCAAGAAGGACAAGAAGGACGCGTCAATCGCGTCCCACAAGGAAGAGAAGGTCCAGTCGTGATGAACTCCCCTGATCTCATCGAGGCACTGCAGGCACTTGCCGTCGACAAGGGAATCTCGATCGACACGCTGTTCGGTGCACTCGCCGACGCGTTCGAATCTGCCTACAAACGGCTCCCGAATTCGCAGGAATATGCATGGGTCATCATCGATCCCGATTCCGGCGAAATCCGTGTGATGGCACAAGCCCTCGACGACGACGGAATCCCCGAAGGCGAAGAATTCGATGTCACCCCGCCGCCCGAGGTGTGGGGTCGCGTCGCTGCGCAGACGATGAAGCAGGTCATGAACCAGCGAATTCGTGAAGCCGAACGCGAAATGAAGTACGAGGAATACGCGGGTCGCGAAGGCGACATCGTCACCGGCATCATTCAGCAGACCGATGCGCGTTACACGTTGCTCGATCTCGGACGTGTCGAAGCGCTTATGCCGCAAGCCGAACAGGTTCCCTACGAGCGTCCCGAACCTGGTGCGCGAGTCAAGGCCTACATCGTCGAGGTTCGTAAGACCGCAAAGGGTCCGCAGATCGTCACGAGCCGCACGCATCCCGGCCTCATTAAGCGACTGTTCGAACTCGAAGTTCCCGAAATCGCCGACGGTGTTGTTGAGATCAAGGCCTGTGCTCGTGAACCAGGAGCACGCACCAAGATCGCCGTGTTGTCGAACGATTCCAATGTCGATCCCGTCGGCGCATGCGTCGGCGCCCGCGGTGCTCGCGTCCGTATGGTCGTCAACGAACTTCGCGGTGAAAAAATCGACATCGTTCCTTACAGCGATGAACCAGCCGATTTCGTGATGAAAGCTCTTTCACCGGCCAAGGTCAAAGAAGTTCGTATCCACGAAGACACCGGCACCGCCGAAGTCATCGTTCCTGACTATCAACTCTCATTGGCGATCGGCAAGGAAGGCCAGAACGCTCGACTTGCTGCTCGACTCACGGGTTGGCGCGTGGACATCAAGTCTGAAACCCAACTTGCAGAAGAAGAGGCCTACGCCAATCAGGATTGGGCCGAAGGCGAATGGGTCGTCGACGCGGAGTCAGGCGAACAGGTCTGGCAGCCCGCTGAAGGCGGAGAGGCAATGTCCGCCGAGGCCTACGCCCAAGCCGCAGAAGATCTCGACGAGAACGTTGCTGAGGCCGTTGCCGAGGCTGAGGTTGTCATCGAGGCCGAAGCAATCGTCGAGGCCGAAGAGCAGGTTGCAGAGGAAGAATCCGGATCGGCCGATCTGGCATAGCCGACACCATTCCTCGTTCGGCGCCTTGCCGTGCGAGGATAGAGACCCATTCCGTGGCCCTGCCACGGGGGGTCGAGCCCATCTGACACTCCGTTCGATGGGTCCCGAACCACGATCACTGAGGTAGCAGTTGCCGTCCAACATCCGTGTGTACGAGCTGGCACGAGAACTGGGTCTGACCAATAAGGAGACCTTGGATCTGTGCGTCGCGCTCGGGATCGGCGTGAAGAGTCATTCCTCGAGCGTTGTCGAGCCGCAAGCAGACCGCGTTCGCCGTAAGGCTGAGCGCGAAGGCCTCGTGCGCGATGTTCAGCCTGAGGAACCTGAAGCTCCCGCAAAGAAGGCAGCGGCGAAGAAAACCGCGGCCAAGAAAGCACCTGCCAAGAAGGCGGCGGCGAAGAAGGCCGGTGCCGAATCCGCAGACGTCGACGCTCCCGTTGACGCCGACGAACCCGCGCCTGCAACCGCAGTCCCAGTTGTAGAGACCGCGCCAGTTGTTGATGTTGCGCCTGCACCTGAGACCGAACCTGCACCGACCCCTGCCCCGGCGTTAAAGCCTGCGGCTCCGAAGCGAGTCATTTCTTCTTCCGGTAGTGCTGGGCCGCGCCGCGAAGCGCCGGCTCCTGCGCCGGTCGCTCCGGCTCCTGCCGCTCCTGTTTCTGAGGCTCCGGCAACTCCGGCTCCTGCTCCTGCTGCTCCAGCCGTTGATGCACCGGCAGCGCGCGCTCCAATGCCGCAGCGCCCACCCACCTCGACAACGGGTAAGCCCATTCCGCCTCCCCCTGGTGGGCGTCCTCCGATTTCTTCAACGGGTAAGCCGATTCCGCCTCCTCCTGGCGCGCGTCGTGAAACACCCGCTCCTGGAGCTCGTCCCGGTGGACGTCCCGGTGGTCCCGGCGCTGGGGCAGGTCGTCCTGATGGCGGCGGCTTCAGTGGTCCGCGTCCCGGTGGCGGTGGCGGCTTCAACGGTCCGCGTCCCGCCGGTGGTCCTGGTGGTGGCGGCCCTGGTGGCGGTTTTGCTGGTCCTGGTGCCGGCGGTCCCGGCGGTCGTCCTGGTGGTGGTGGTCGTCCTGGTGGTGGCCGTCCCGGTGGCGGTCCTGGTGGCCCGCGTCCGAAGCGCAAGGGTCGTCGTCGTCGTAACCGCGATGAACTTCAGCCGATCGATGCACCGAGCTATACCCCTCGTGAAGCGCCGATCCCTGTCGGTGAAGTTGTTGTAGAACGCGCCTCAACCGCGCAGGACCTCGGTCCCAAGATGAATCGAACAGCGGCGGACGTTGTTCGATTCCTCATGCAACAGGGCGAGATGGTCACCGCAACACAGTCGTTGAGTGACGACATGATCGAGTTGTTCGCTGCCGAAATCGGCGCATCAATTCGACTTGTTAATCCTGGTGAAGAGCAAGAAGTTGAACTTCAGAAGATGCTCTTGCTCGAGGTCGATGTCGACGATGCAATCTATGAAGCATGGCCGCATCGTCCGCCGGTGATCACCGTTATGGGTCACGTCGATCACGGCAAGACCAAACTCCTCGATCAGATACGTCATGCAAACGTTGTTGCGGGCGAAGCCGGTGGCATCACCCAGCACATCGGTGCCTATCAAGTCGTCCAAGACGATCGAGCGATCACGTTCCTCGATACCCCTGGCCATGAGGCGTTTACTGCCATGCGTGCCCGTGGTGCCGATGCAACCGACGTCGTCATTCTTGTGGTTGCTGCCGACGATGGCGTCATGCCGCAAACTATCGAAGCCATCAATCACGCAAAAGCTGCCGATGTGCCGATCATTGTTGCCATTAACAAGGTCGATCGTGAAAATGCCGACCCGACTCGCGTGATGCAGCAGTTGTCTGAACACGCGCTTGTCCCCGAAGCATGGGGCGGCGAAACCGTCATGGTTGAAGTTTCTGCATTGCAGAACCTTGGCATCGATGATCTTCTCGAGAACGTGCTCATCATGGCCGACCTCGAAGACCTTCGAGCAACCCCAGACGGACGAGCACGCGGTGTCGTGCTCGAATCAAACCTCGACATTGGTCGTGGTCCGGTGGCCACTGTGCTCGTGCAACACGGAACACTCCGCGTCGGTGACCCAATGGTTGCTGGTGCGGCATGGGGACGCGTTCGCGCCATCATCGACGACCAAGGCAACCAGATCAAAGAAGCTGGCCCCTCGGCGCCGGTGCAGGTCCTCGGATTGTCCGATGTGGCCATTGCTGGCGATCGATTCGTGGTCGCTCCCGACGAGAAGACTGCGTCGAAAGTCGCGTCGACTCGTGAACATTGGTTGCGGGTTGCCACGATCGGTCGTGAAGCGCATGCAATGAGCGGCGGGGCGAAGCTCGAAGACATCTTCCAGCAGATCCAAGCGGGCGAGTCGGCAACGCTGAATCTCATCTTGAAGGCCGACGTCACCGGTTCTCTTGAAGCCCTCACCGAAAGCCTCAAGAAGCTTGAGCGCGACGAAGTCAAACTCGCATTCGTGCATCGCGCTGTCGGCGGCATTACCCAGAACGACGTGCAGTTGGCGGCTACATCAAATGCCACGATCATCGGCTTCAATGTCCGACCCGATCGTCAGGCTCGCGAGTTGGCCGATACTGAGCACGTCGAAATCCGTGCCTACGAAATCATCTACCAGGTCCTCGAAGACATTGAGAAGGCAATGCTTGGCCTTCTCAAGCCTGAGTTCGAGGAAATCGTTACCGGTGAAGCCGAGGTTCGCGAGATCTTCCGTGTTCCCAAAGTTGGCGCCATCGCCGGTTGCTATGTCACCAACGGCCAGATCACACGTGGTTCCAAGGTGCGGTTCCTTCGAGAAGGAACGGTCATCTGGAAGGGTTCCGTCGCGTCACTTCGTCGCTTCAAAGACGATGTCCGCGAAGTCGCTTCCGGATTCGAGTGCGGTATCGGTCTCACCGATTTCCAAGACCTCAAGCCCGGCGACATCATCGAAACCTACGAAGACCGCGAGATCCCGCGCACCTAAGTTCTGTCGGACGGTTTGCCGTTCGCGTTCCTTAGCGTCAACCAGGAGGCGTTTGCATGAGTCGACGAAGCAACCACGGCTCGGCCCGTCAATATCCGCGTACTGCTCGACTCAATGAGTTGCTGCGCGAAATCATCGCTGGCGAACTCGAGCGGATGGACGATGACCGTCTGCATCTCGTGACCGTTACGTCTGTCGACATCGAGGGCGATCTTCGCCACGCCAAGGTGTACTTCGATTCGATTCAAGACGAAGAGGGCGATCCCGAGGTGCTCGCGGCATTCGGCGAGATTCGCTACAAGCTCCAAGCGGCCATTGGTCGCGAAGCGCGCATGAAGCGAACCCCTGAACTTTCGTTTGCGCCTGATCCCGCAGTGCGGGCCGGCGCACGTATTGAATCGCTTCTGGCCGAAGGACCCCGACCGGAACCCGATCCCACCGACTCGTGAGCGCGAAGAAGCGCGATGACGGACCCGATGGGTTGGTCGTCGTCGACAAAGAAGCGGGTTGGACCTCCCATGATGTTGTTGCCAAGTCGCGTGGGCTTTTAGGTACGCGCAAAGTCGGTCATTCCGGCACGCTTGATCCCGATGCCACTGGGATCTTGCTCCTGGGTGTTGGCCGAGTGACGCGGTTGCTGAAGTACCTCACGGCACTGCCGAAGACCTATACCTGCGAAATCGTTTTCGGAACGGAAACCTCGACACTTGATTCCTCCGGCGAGGTCACTGCAACCCATGACATGTCAGCGTTGACGTTTGCGCAGGTAGAAGCAGCAGTTCCTCAACTCATTGGCGACATCATGCAGATCCCGCCAATGGTGTCAGCGATAAAGATCGACGGGAAACGTCTTCATGAACTCGCTCGCGAAGGAATCGAAGTCGAGCGTGCGCCTCGACCGGTCACGATTTACCGTTTCACGGTGGCGCCGACGACTGATCCGCTTGTGATCAGCGCAGAAGTGGAATGTTCATCGGGCACCTACGTCCGGACTCTCGCCGCTGACCTTGGCCATGCCCTTGGTGGGGGTGCACACCTGCGTGAATTACGCCGCACCGCCATTGGGTCGTTCACGCTGAACGAAGCGCACCCTCTCGAGAAAATTTCTCCCGAACAACTGCTGACGCCAGCCGAAGCCATGCGTGATCACCCCAAAGTGACGGCAACAGAGGCGGAACGCATCGATGTCGGCCACGGCAAGGTGCTTCCGATCGATGAACGCTTCGCCGGAGATGGACCCTGGGCCGTCGTGAATGATCAAGGCACGTTGTTGGCGATGTACGTCGCCCATCGTGGCGGAACTGCGAAGCCCGATGTTGTCGTCGCTCCGGTCGACGGACGGTAGCGTTCGAGTCGACATGGACGTCATCTACGACAACCAACAGAGCGATCGCCTTGCGCAGGGCGCAGCGATCACCATCGGTGCATTCGATGGCGTGCACCGAGGTCATCGTCAGGTCATCTCAACCTTGAAGGCCCTCGCCGCCGAACGCGGCCTGCGAACCATTGTCGTTACGTTCGATCGGCATCCAGCTTCGGTCGTTCGGCCCGAATCGGCGCCACTCCTACTCACCGATCTCGATCAGAAACTCGAACTGCTCGCCGAGTGCGGAGTTGATGCCACGTTTGTAGTGCGCTTTGATGAGCAACGGGCACAGCAAACGGCTGCTGAGTTTGTTTCTGAAGATCTCGTTGGTTTATTGAACGCAAAACTCGTAACAGTTGGAAGTGATTTCCACTTCGGCACGAAGCGTGCTGGCAACGTTGCGCTACTGGCCGAGATGGGCGCGCAACTCGGCTTCGAAACGCTGGCTCATGAACTTGTTGACCTGAACGGTCAACCATCGACCGAATCTGTCTCGTCCACGCGGATACGTGCGGCCTTGAGTGGTGGAGACCTTGAAGCGGCGAACGCGATGTTGGGTCGACCGCACGAGGTCCGAGGCATCGTTGGCCACGGCGATGGGCGTGCGCGCGATCTCGGGTTCCGAACGGCAAATCTTGCTGTTCCTCAGACCATCTGCTTGCCGAAAGATGGCATCTACGCAGGTTGGTGCCGCACAGCTGACGGCATAAACCGTGCGTGCGCGATTTCACTCGGTCGCCGGCCCACGTTCTATGAATTCGCGGAAACCTCACTCCTCGAAGCACATCTCATTGATTTCGAGGACGATCTCTATGGTCAGGAACTCGCCGTGCAATTCATCACTCACTTGCGCGATGAACTGAAGTTTGAATCGGTCGATGCGCTCATCGCTCAAATGGGTAAAGACGTCGATCAGTGTCGGGCATTGCTGCTTGGTTGATCGTCAAAAACTGATGATTGTTACCAGGGCTCGTCAGGAATGCCGAAGTGTTCGCTGTAGGCCCGCATTTGTTTGCGTCGGGCCGGCACGCTGATGCCAATTTGGTCGACGTCGTAGATGACCTTTCCGAACCGATCGCGCTCATGAGTTGCGCCGTAGTTGGCCAGTGCGGCTTCGGCGCGTTCATCCATGGGTTGCCCGGCGAGGTCATAAATGCGGCGAATGGTGCCGAGGTCATCGCCCATGAACTCATCGAAGCGAATGTCCATCGATTGGTCTGGTCCGCCAAGAAGCGCACGGTCGCGCATTGCAGCATTCAACATGTCGTCGAGACGGTCGGCCCAGTAATTCGAAATAGCGACGGGGTCCACGGGGGAGAGAGACGTGCGTGCGGAATAGGACACCATGGTTCCCATGGACACCATCACAGAAATCGGATCTCGATGTGTCACAAGGAATGTCGCGTCGGGGAATGTTGTTGCCAACGGTCCGAATTGCTCGAGATGCTGTGGTGATTTCAGAATCCAACGTTCGCCACCGCGCAAGAACTGACACGCTTTCAGCACCGTCTTCATGTACTCGTAATGCGGCGTCTGATCGTGTGACTTGTAATAATCACGCCATGTCGGCATCGGTGCCATTGTCTCGAACATCATTGTGGAGAAATCAATGGCGAGAATTTGGATTTCTTCGTGAACATGCCAAGTTGTCATCTCATGCATGCGATTGAAGTCCGGCATGATGAGTTCCATGATCTGCAAGCCAGCTTCGGTGCGGGCGAGGCGAGGATCATCGGGGGTGTTCGCAAGCGAGGCTTCATCGATTGACGGGATTGGCTGATTGCTTTCCCAATACGGGAGAGAGCGAAGAGCGGGATCGCACGCAATCAAATTGTGGAGATGGGTCGTGCCAGTGCGGGGCAGTCCGGCGATGACTATCGGTGCTTTGATGTCGATGTCGTGGATCTCGGGGTGACGTGCCAATAACTCGGCGAGAAGCAGACGGTTCTTTAACAGCGTGCCCATGAGCGATGCCGCCGAAATTCTGCCCATCGGCGAAAGAGGCGCTTCGGTGTCGAGGCAATGCAGCAACAGCTCGAGTCGTTCGACAAAGTCCATCGGGCCAAAGTCGTCGAGACCGGTTTCGGCCGCGGCCTGTGTCATGAGCGCGTCGGCATTGAGTTCGATCATGTCTGCGAACGGTGCAGCGCCATCGAAGATTGCTTGGGCCTCGGTCGAGAACTGTGGGTTGCCGAGATCGTCAAGGCGTTTCGGCGCCGGTCGTGCTGAGCCAGACATGGTTCCCCTTTGGGCCCGTCCCCCGACGAGCGAACTGGCATCGTAGAGCCCCGAATCCCTTGGCGGGACAGGAATCTCTCGTTTTTGGCCGAAGACGGCCTGATTGCCGAATGTGGTCGTGAAGGCCCTCGCTGGTACCGTGACTGGGTCGGTTCGCACCCTGCGGACTGTGTAGCCCCTCCCGATTGCGCCAGGTTCGTGCCATGCACGGGTCAGCGGATCACGGAGCTGGGTCAGATACCCACCAGAAAGAACGTACATGTCTGCTGAACCCGCAAACCTCCCTCCGAAGGCTGGCACGATCGCCGAACACCGGACGCATCCCACCGATACCGGGTCGCCCGAAGTTCAGATCGCACTGCTCACTGACCGCATCGATCATCTGACTGAGCATCTCAAGTCACATAAGAAAGACCACCACAGTCGTCGTGGCCTTCTTATGCTCGTCGGTCGTCGTCGCCGCCTGCTCGACTACGTCAAGAAGAACGACGTCGAGCGTTACCGCTCGATCATCGCGAAACTCGGCTTGCGCCGATAATTGCGAACCGGGGGACGACCATCGTGGTCGTCCCCTCGCTGTTCCTGTCTGGGAACAGCTCCCCGGCGATACTGCGTTGTCAGTTGCCGGAGGTGAGGGTCGGATCACTGCTCCGATATTCACCTCTGGGAACTGGTTACGGGGTCGCCTCCAACTGACGGACCAATGTCCGTCTCACAAAGGAGACACACGTGGCTGATGCCATTTCCGTCGACGCCGCCATTCCCGGCGATGCCGACAAGACCATTACCTTTTCGGCCGGCAAACTTGCCGGTCAGGCTGACGGTGCAGTGACCGTCCGCGTTGGCGACACCGTCATGCTCGTGACCGCAACTGCGGCAAAGAGTGCACGTGAAGGTGCCGACTTCTTCCCGCTCACCGTCGATATCGAAGAGCGCATGTACGCCGCTGGTCGAATCCCCGGTTCGTTCTTCCGTCGTGAAGGCAAGTCTTCCGACCAGGCCATCCTCACCTGCCGTCTCATGGACCGCCCGTTGCGTCCGTGCTTCCCCGACGGTTTCCGTAACGAGGTCCACGTTGTTGGCACCGTGCTTGCTGCCGATCTCGTCAATCCTCACGACGTCATCGCCATTAACGGCGCATCTGCTGCGCTCAGCCTTTCCGGTATCCCGTTCGACGGCCCCATCGGCGCCGTTCGTCTTGCGTTTACCGCTGATGGGCAGTGGATCCCGCACCCCACCTACGAAGAGGGTTCGGAAAGTCAGTTTGAAATCGTTGTTGCTGGTCGTGCGCTGAATGGCAACGACGTTGCCATCTCCATGGTCGAAGCCGGCGGCACTGAAGCTCAGTGGCCTGCAATGCAGGGCGGCGCCCCCAAGGTTGACGAAGCAGAACTTGCTCGCGGGCTCGAAGCCTCCAAGCAGTACATCCTTCAGTCGATCGCTGCGCAGAACGAACTTGTTGCCAAGGTCGGCAGCAAGCCTCCGATGCCTTACTCGGTCACTTCCGACTACACGCCGGAAGTTCTTACCGCCATGCAGGCCAAGCGCGAGCAGATCCTTGCAACGCAGGTCATCTCCGACAAGACCGCTCGCCTTGAAGCCGAAGCAGCGCTTCGCGATCAGCTTGTTGCGGAACTTGCTCCTCAGTTCGCCAGCGTCGATGGTGCCGACAAGCAACTCAAAGCCGCGTTCCGCTCGGTCACCAAGGCTGTTGTTCGTTCACGCATCGTGAATGAAGGCGCTCGCATCGATGGTCGTGGCCCGAAGGACATTCGTCCGCTCTCTTCCGAGGTCGGCGTCCTTCCGTCAGTGCATGGTTCGGGTCTCTTCCAGCGTGGTGAAACTCAGGTTCTCAACGTCACCACGCTTGGCATGCCTCGTATGGAGCAAATGATCGACGCTCTTGGCGATGTCACCCGCAAGCGTTACATGCACCATTACAACTTCCCGCCTTACTCCACTGGTGAAACTGGTTTCATGCGTGGACCGAAGCGTCGCGAAATCGGACACGGCATGCTCGCTGAGCGTGCACTCGTCCCCGTGCTTCCGACGCCGGAAGAGTTTGCCTACACAATTCGTACCGTCTCCGATGTTCTTTCCTCAAACGGATCGACCTCAATGGGTTCGGTGTGTGGTTCAACACTTTCGATGATGGACGCTGGTGTTCCGCTGCGTGCACCGGTTGCGGGCATCGCAATGGGCCTCGTGTTTGCCGATGGCAAGTACACGACTCTTACTGACATCCTCGGCGCTGAAGATGCCTTCGGCGACATGGACTTCAAGGTTGCCGGAACCGCCGAATTCGTTACTGCTCTGCAGCTCGACACCAAGATCGAAGGCATTCCTGCCGATGTTCTTGCTCAGGCACTGCAGCAGGCGAAGGAAGCACGTCTCGCCATTCTCGAAGTTATGGCTGGAGCAATCGCCAAGCCTCGCGATGAAGTTGGCGAAACTGCGCCGAAGATCATCAGCTTCGAAATCCCGATGGACAAGATCGGTGAAGTTATTGGTCCCAAGGGCAAGGTCATCAACGCTATTCAGCAAGAGACCGGCGCCGACATCAGTGTCGACGACGATGGCTCTGTTGGTCGCGTCAGCATCGGTTCCACCGATGGTGGT
Organism: uncultured Candidatus Nemicrothrix sp.; assembly: GCA_903867185.1. Lineage (GTDB taxonomy): Bacteria > Actinomycetota > Acidimicrobiia > Acidimicrobiales > Acidimicrobilacustridaceae > Acidimicrobilacustris. Next base: position 31,065 of record CAIPQK010000066.1, read on the forward strand.
GCTGTCGCCGAGGCCGAGCGTCAGATCCGTCTCATCCTCAATCCTCCGACCGCTGAAGTTGGTCAGGTGTACCAGGGCCGTGTTGTGAACGTCACCAAGTTCGGTGCGTTCGTCAACATCCTCCCGGGTCGTGACGGTCTTCTTCACATCTCGAAGATTGGTGGCGGCAAGCGCATCGACAAGGTCGAAGATGTCCTCGACCTTGGTGACGCAGTTGAAGTTCGCGTCGACGATGTCGATCCCAACGGCAAGGTGTCACTTTCGATGGCGAGCACCCCGGTGGCAGAAGCCTCCGAAGGTGAAGCAGCCGCAACCGAAAGCGCACCTCGTGAGGCCGCACCAGCTCCGGCTGCTGCAGCTGAAGCAACCGATGGTGGCGCCGAGCGCGAGTACGTCTCATTCGAAGACGCATTCGATGCCGAAATCAGTTCGGAACTGGGCGACCTTGGTCCCGCCAGTGAAAACCGTGGTGGCGGCGACCGCAACGGTGGACGTCGAGGCGGCAACCGTCGCCGCTGAGTCCGTTTCCGCCGTGTCGGTGAACGACACGGAAATCGAACGATCCGAGCTGGCCTCGGGTGTGCGTGTCATCACTGAACGCATGCCTGAGGCCCGTTCGGTATCTGTCGGTATGTGGTTTGCCGTTGGTTCGCGTGATGAGCCAGCGTCTATTGCTGGCGCATCTCATTTCCTCGAGCACTTGTTGTTTAAGGGCACAGAAGAGCGTTCGGCGCGATCGATTGCGACCGCAGTCGATGCCGTGGGCGGCGAAATGAACGCCTACACAAGTCGCGAGCACACGGCGTATTACTTGCGCCTTCCTGTGAGTGAACTTGAAGCTGGCGTCGAGTTGCTCGCCGATGTGGTGAGTGAGCCAGCATTCCGTCCGGCAGAACTCGATGCTGAACGCGAAGTCATTATCGAAGAACTCCTCATGAGTGAAGACACTCCCGATGATCTTGTGCTGACGGCTCTCTACGAAAGCCTTTACCCGGAGCATCCGCTTGGTCGTGAAACACTCGGTGATCACGACACCGTGGCCGCAATGACGCGTGATGACGTCTCGGCGTTCCATGCCCAGTGGTATCGGCCATCAAATCTTGTTGTCGCTGCCGCAGGCGCGCTTGAACATCAACAGGTGGTTGATGCTCTTGGTCCATTGTTTGCCGGTGTCGACCGCGGCGATGCCCCGGTTCGCGAAACACCCAAAGCTCATCTGCAATCACTTGTGCAGATCGATCGGCCAATCGAACAGGTACACGTCGCCATCGGTTGGCGGGGCCTTCCCCTTGCCGATGACGATCGCTATGCAATGTGGGTGGCCAATCACGTCCTCGGTGGCGGAATGTCGAGCCGACTTTTTCAAGAGATCCGTGAATCACGCGGTTTGGCCTATTCGGTGTTCTCTTCGCCATCGTCCTATTCCGATGCCGGGTCACTGATCGTCTATGCCGGTACGGCACTGGCTCGGCTCGAGGAACTCCTTTCGGTGACCGATGAAGTGCTCGCTGCGTTCCTTGCCGATGGCATTACCGACGAAGAGCACGCTATTGCGCTCGGCTACCTCGAAGGCTCGATGTTGCTTGGTCTTGAAGACAGCGGATCTCGCATGTCGCGTCTGGGCACTGGGCTTGTGACTCGCAATGACATCACCTCGATCGACGAACACGTTCGCCGGATTCGAGCGGTGACCACCGACGAAGTCCATTCAGTCATCGGCCGGGTGCTTGGTTCCCCACGCGCCGTCGCGGCGGTTGGGCCCCTCGGAGATGGATCTGCCGCGCTTGAACGGTTCGCCTGCGGCTAGTTTCGGCTCATGACGTTGCGAGTCGGAGTCTTCGGTGCTGGTGGAAAAATGGGAAGCACGGTATGCCGTGCGGTCGATAGCGACCCCGGACTCGAGCTTGTGGCTGCGGTAGACCCACAGCATGCGGGCCTTGACCTGCGCCAGGTCACCGGTTGCGAACAGTCGTTCCAGGTTGCTGCCGATGGTCAGGCGTTCCTCGATGCCAAGGTCGACGTCGTTGTCGATTTCACCCACCTTGAAGCAGCTCGGTCGAATCTTCTGTGGCTTGCTGAACATGGCATTCATGCGGTGACGGGAACCACGGGGTTCTCCGATGCCGACCTTGAGTCGTTTCGGAATACCTTCAAGAACTCCAACTGCGTGATCGCTCCGAACTTTGCCATCGGGGCAGTTCTCATGATGCGCTTCGCAGAAATCGCAGCGCCGTTTTTCGAAACCGCCGAGATTGTTGAACTTCACCACGATGCAAAACTTGATGCACCGTCGGGAACGGCGATGTTGACGGCCGAACGCATGGCTGCTGCGTCAGCCGACTGGGCAGCCGATCCCACCAAGACCGAGATTCTTCCAGGTGCGCGTGGCGGTAAAGGTCCGGCCGACATTCGCGTGCATTCGCTCCGCTTGCGCGGAATGGTCGCTCACCAAGAAGTCATCCTTGGCACGACAGGTCAGACCCTCACCCTGAGGCACGACTCTTACGACCGCGATTCCTTTATGCCGGGCGTGCTTTTGTCAGTGAAGGCAGTTCCTAATCGCGCCGGTGTAACCATCGGGCTCGACGCACTGCTTGATCTTTAAATCGTTCCCGAGTTAGTCGTCGATGGTGCTGTCGTCGATGTCGGAAGCAGACGATGTGAGGCCGAGTTCAATGTCATCGGCGGCGTCCTCAAGTTCGCGGAACGCTTCCACTTCTTTACTGCCGCGTCGCAATTCGCCGATCCAAAAAATCGCCACAAGCCCGATCGATAGCACGAGCAGTGGAATTCGCCATTGAGCGATAAATCCCAAAAGTGAATCGATGGGTCCGGCAAAGACGTCACCGATAATTTGCAGCATGAATAAACGGCCGATGGTGCCGATGATGTTCAGTAGTGCGAACTTCACTGGGCGCATCCTCGCTGCGCCGGCAACAAGACACACGTAGTTGTTGGGGAACAGCACAACAAGTGGCGCGCCCCATTTGCCAAACCATCCCTCGACCGAGTGCATGTATCGGCCGGCAGTGGGCGTGCGCTTTTCCATCCATCGCAGCGCGGCGGCACCGTAGAACCAACCAATCGCATAGAAAAATGGGTCGGGAAGCAGAAGTCGGATGGTGCCGATGAGGTAGTACGCCCACAGTTCGACGTGATTGACGACAAGGACCAGGTATCGGTTCTTGGCGCTCAAGGAAATGAGCAAGAGGGGTTTGTTCGTGACGAGATCGGGCCAGAGGGCGTCTGCGGTATACCCAGCAACGATCATCGCCACGATCGGCACGATGAGAAGTGTGAGATGGCGGCGCCCGGGATGGGCGGAAGGAGATTCTGCTTCGGCTGACAAGGCCCTGATCCTCTCACGTACCATTCGCCCAGACGCAGGCGGCCGGTGGGTGGCCAAAAAAGGGGGAGTCAGAAATGAAAGGTCTCATGCAGGACGGCCCGCTCGTCCTCACGAATTTGTTTGACCGAGCTGAGAAGTTGTTCCCCGAGAAAGAAATAGTCACCGCCACTGCGACTGGAACTGAGCGGGTGACGTATGGCGAGTGGGCAGAGCGCACGCGCCGACTTGGTGGCGTCCTCAACGACTTGGGGATTAGTGCTGATGGTCGTGTTGCGACGTTTGCGTGGAATACCGCACGACACCTCGAGTTGTACTTCGCTGCACCCTGTTCGGGCCGTGTTCTCCACACGCTGAATATTCGGCTGTTCCCTGAACAAATCACCTACATCGTCAACCATGCTGAAGACGAAGTGATCTTCGTTGACAAATCGCTCCTCGGCCTTCTTTGGCCGCTTGTCGACACATTCACCACGGTGCGTCACATCGTTGTGATGGACGATGGAAAAGGAGAACTTCCAAGCGAGACCGGTGGTCGTCTTCTCCATGATTACGAAGCGTTGCTCGCATCAGCGAGTCCGGTGGAATGGAATGTCACCGACGAAAATCAAGCCGCATCGATGTGTTACACCAGCGGCACTACCGGCAATCCGAAAGGTGTCGTGTACTCGCATCGTTCGACCTGGCTGCACACGATGGCTGCGATGATGTCCGATGGTCTTGGTACCTGCGAGCGCGACACGATCCTCCCCGTCGTTCCGATGTTCCATGCCAATGCGTGGGGCCTTGCGCATGTCGGCGTGGCTTCGGGTGCCAACTTGGTCATGCCTGGCCCAGATCTTTCGCCAAAAGCAATCGTCAACCTCATAGAGGCCGAACGAGTCACGATCGCTGCAGGTGTGCCCACGATTTGGATGGGTGTTCTCAACGAAATCGATGGTCGGGATGTCACGAGCCTTCGGAGTATTCCGTGTGGAGGTTCGGCCGTCCCCAAGCATTTGTCTGAGGCCTATCGCGAGAAGATTGGTATTCCGATTCTGCAGGCGTGGGGAATGACCGAGACCAGCCCGCTGGCTTCGGCGGCCAAGGTGAAGTCATCCATGCTTTCACTGTCAGACGACGAACAAGCCGACTACCGAGCATCAATTGGGCTGCCAGCGTTCGGAGTTCAGGCTCGCATTGCCGATCAAGAAACTGGCGAAGAACTCCCATGGGATGGGGAAACCAGTGGAGAACTCCAAGTTGCCGGCCCGTGGATTGCCAAGGAGTACTACAACGACCCACGTTCTCCCGAGTCGTTCACTGCCGACGGTTGGTTGAAGACCGGCGATGTCGCCACGATCGATCGTCAAGGTTTTATGCACATCGTCGATCGAACGAAGGATGTTGTGAAGTCGGGTGGCGAATGGATCTCGTCAGTCGAACTCGAGAACGAAATCATGGCTCACCCATCGATCGCTGAAGCAGCGGTGATCGGCGTGAAGCACCCGAAGTGGTCCGAGCGGCCGTTGGCCTGTGTCGTACTGAAGCCGGGGGAAACTCTGACGCGTGAGGACGTTCTTGCGTTCCTCGATGGCCGAGTAGCGAAGTGGTGGCTTCCCGATGACGTGGTGTTCATCGATGAGGTTCCGAAAACCTCGGTTGGAAAGTTCTCGAAGCGCGATCTCCGGGAACAATTCGCTGGCTACGTGCTTCCTACGGCATAACCGACTGGCCCGATTCCTGAGCGCCGGTGTCGCAGGCCTAGCCTGAACGACGTGTACCGGTTCTTGCTCAAGCCTCGTTGGATCCTTTCCCATTTGTTTGTTCTCGTTGCCGTAGTGACGATGATCAATCTTGGGTTTTGGCAGCTCAATCGCCTCGACGAACGGAAAACTGCGAACGCTGTCGTAACGAACGCAATGAAGCAACAACCACAACCATTGACCACGGTGTTGCCCGAAGGAACTGCAACAACAACAGAACAGGTGAAGGCGGCTGACTATCAGCCGGTCTACGTCACCGGCACATATCGAGCCGATGAGCAAGTGCTTGTCACGAATCGCACGAACAACGGCTCACCCGGCTACTGGGTAGTCACCCCATTAGTTCTTGCCGATGGAACAGCGGTTGCCATTAATCGCGGTTGGGTGCCCTATTCGTATTCAGAAGAAGGCCCATGGGATGACTTCGCTCCGCCGAAGGGCACGGTGACCGTCCAAGGCCTGTTGCGTCAGTCGCAAGTTCGAGAAACGAATGGGCTGGTTTCTTCGCCGAAAGATTCCGATGTTGGAACGTTGCGAGTACTCGCGCGACTCGATGTAGGAAGACTTGCTCAACAAACCAGCGAGCGGATGATCCCTGGCTACATCTCCTTGCGTGCTCAGGACCCTGCGCAGAATGACCTTCCGGTACCCGTTCCGCTCCCTGAGCTTTCGCAAGGTCCGCACCTTGGCTACGCCATTCAATGGTTTGCTTTTTCGCTGTTGACGATCATCGTCTACCCACTGCTGTTGCGTCGATACGCCAAGCGCAAGCAGATGGATGGCGACGATGCCGAGATCCTCGATGGAGAACCTGCAACGCCGGAGTCAGATTTTCCCGTCTCTTCCTAGGGAAACGCCCAATCCGACAGTGAGACAGATGATTCGTTATTGTCTCACCCATGTCCACGGCAGCGGTTGCTTCGCCGAAACTCGCACTGGCGGTTCCCGAGAGAATTGTCGCGGCTGCTGCCGAACTCATCACCTCGCAAGGACTTCGGGGCACAAGCGTCGATGACATTGCTTCTGCCGCAGGTTGTGGCCGGGCGACTGTGTATCGCTACTTCCCGGGCGGTCGCGCAGAACTTCTTGAGGTCACCCTGGGCGAGGGAGTCGACCGCATTTTTGCCTTGTGCGCTCAAGTGACTGATCACGCAGGATCTCTGGCCGAGGCCGTCGCCGGCACGATCAACATTGCGGTGCTTGAGCTTTCGAACGACGCAGTTGTGCAGCAGTTGTTAGTCGACGAACCCGACACAATTGCGACGCTCATTTCGCCAATGCGTATCGAGCCCTTGTTCGAGCGCGCGTCAGAGTGGGGCGCAGAACATTTCTCCCGTTTCCTCGAGCCAGCTATTGCAGCGCATGTTGGCGAATGGTGCGTGCGGGTTGTTACCGATCACCTGCGGTCCCCAGCACCGATCATCGACATCACTGATCTATCGGTTGCCCGCAAGCTTGTTGACACGTTTCTTATTCCAACCTTGATCCCCGGAACGTTCGTGGATCACTTAACAACGACTCGAAATGACTGAGAAGGAGACATCATGACCAGTACCGAAGGCATCATCGGCCGCGCCGATATCAATGACATCGAACAGATCCTCATGATCTCAAACACTGATGTCGATGCGGCGATCCATGCGGTGAAAGACAACGCCGACGCGATCTTCACATGGGATTACGAAAAAGGTTCGCGACCAGCGCTGAACAAGCTCTACGAGAAGGCAAAGAATTCGCAGTGGAACGGCGAAACTGATCTCGACTGGTCGATCAACGTCGATCAAGAGGCAGTTGTCGTCGCCAATATGGCGGCGAATAGTCGCGGTGCAGGCCTTGATGTCTCTGGTACGTGTTTTGAGAAGTGGGGCGACAAGGAATGGACAGAACTCGGCATTCAGTCTCAGAACTGGACACTTAGTCAGTTCATGCATGGCGAGCAGGGTGCTCTTCTTTGTACGGCAAAAATCGTCGAGACCGTCCCGTGGATCGATGCCAAGTACTACGCCTCCACGCAGGTCATGGACGAAGCTCGTCACGTTGAGGTTTTCGCCAAGTACCTCAATGAGAAGCTGTCAGGCCATTACCCGGTGAATGCACATCTCAAGATGCTGCTCGACGACATTGTCACCGACAGTCGTTGGGACATGACCTACCTCGGAATGCAGATCATGGTCGAAGGTCTCGCTCTTGCGGCCTTTGGATTCATGCATCAAATGACAACTGAGCCGCTTCTCAAACAACTTCTTCGGTACGTGATGAGCGATGAAGCCCGTCACGTTGCATTCGGCGTGTTGTCGCTCAAGGAGTACTACCAAGAACTCACGCAGGACGAAATTCGTGAACGTCAGGAGTTTGCCTTCGAAGCGGCCGTGCGTATGCGCGATCGATTCCTCCAGCAGGAAGTCTGGGATCGCATGGGCGTTCCAGTGAAGGAAGCCGTCAACGTTGTGATGCACGATCCAGGTCAGATTCTCTTCCAGCAGATGCTTTTCGCCAAGATCGTTCCGAACTGCAAGAAGCTCGGTTTGCTCGACGCGGGCGACGGTTGGTTGCGCACCAAGTTCACCGAACTCGGTGTGATCGACTTCGAACACATGCCCGATACCGAAGAGGAATACGAGACCTTTGCCCTCGCCGACGGCGAAGTTGCTGGGGTTCGCTGAGACAGACCGACCGTTTCCCGCCGAATCCGTCCGGGTTCGGCGGGGTGCGCTGGTACGGTGAACGTCATGGCACGTTTCGGTTCGGTGATCACCGCCATGGTCACCCCATTCACCGCCGATGGCGAACTCGATCATGAAGGCGCAGCAGAGCTGGCCCGTTGGCTTGTCGCGCAGGGGAACGATGCCCTTGTTCTCAGCGGCACTACCGGAGAGGCCGCCTGTCTGACCGACGAGGAACAAATCTCGTTGTGGCACACGGTTCGTGCCGCTGTCGATGTCCCGCTCATTGCGGGTTCGGGTACGAACGACACCCGTCATGCGGCGGAACTCACGTCAGCAGCGGCAGGCGCCGGAATGGACGCTGTTTTGATCGTGACCCCGTATTACAACCGTCCTTCTCAGGCCGGCATCGAGGCGCACTTCCATTACGTGTGTGCGGCCACCGAATTGCCCGCGATCATCTATGACATTCCCGTCCGGACTGGACGCAAGATCGGAACCGACCTCATTGTGCGAATGGCCAAAGAGATTCCGAATGTCGTTGGCCTCAAGGACGCTGCCGGCGATCCCGGCGCAACCTCTCGAGTGATCGCTGAGACTCCCGAGGGCTTCGAAGTGTTTAGTGGTGATGATTCACTCACCTTGCCGTTGCTCGCTGTCGGAGCTGTCGGAGTGATTGGCGTCGCAACGCATTGGGCAGCCCCGGTTATGACTCAGATGATCAGCGCATTTCAGTCGGGAGACATTGCTCGTGCACAGCAACTCAACGAGCGCATGATCGAGAGTTACGAGTTCGAAACCGGAGATCTCAATCCGAATCCGGTGCCGACGAAGGCGATGTTGCGAGCGATTGGTCAACCGGCTGGGCCTTGTCGTCCGCCGATGGGGTTCGGTCCCGACGATCTTGAAGAACGCGCTCTTGAAGTGCATCGTCGGTTGTACGCGTGAGTCGCGACGGAACAAAGCCCAAATCCAAGACGAAGGCGAAAAAGCGCGACACTTCGTCGAAGGCTCCGGCTGTGCGCGATTCTCAGGGAACGCCTGTATCAGTCACCTTCCTCGGAGGGCTCGGTGAAATCGGCCGTAACTGTGCGTGTGTAGAAGTCGATGGGAAAATCCTTCTCCTTGACTGTGGCTTGATGTTCCCGGATCTCGACATGCTGGGCATCGATCTCGTCCTGCCTGATTTCACGTATCTGCGCGAAAACGCCGACCGCATTATCGGGTGTATTGCTACACATGGTCACGAAGACCACACCGGTGGGCTGTCGTTCCTCTTGCGCGAACTTGAATTTCCGATTTACGGATCAGCGCTCACGCTCGGTCTTGCTCGCAATCGCATCGAAGAAGCGGGCCTTCTCGACCGCACCGAGTTCATCCCGATCGTCGATGGCGAACGTCGCATGATCGGCCCGTTCGACGTGGAATTCATTCCAGTCACTCACTCTGTTCCCCACGGCATCGCAACGGTGTTTCATACGCCTCAAGGCGTCATTCTTCATACCGGCGATTTCAAGCTCGATCTGACTCCGGTCGACGGCCGCCTTACCGACCTCGCTCGAATTGGCGCAATTGCTTCCACCGAAGGCATTCGGCTCCTTCTCTCCGACAGTACAAATGCTGAGGAGCACGGACACGCAGCATCAGAAACGTCGGTGGGCGCGGTGCTCTACGACTTGTTCCATCGCTACGAGGGTCGTCGCATCATTACGACCTGCTTCGCCAGTCACATTCACCGGGTGCAACAAATTGCTGATGCAGCGATTTCCTTCGATCGGGTTATCGCCACCATGGGAATGTCGATGAAGAAGAACGTCCGGATGGCTCGCGAAATGGGACTTCTCAACATTCCAGAATCGCGCCTCATGGATATCGCCGATGTCGGCGACCTCCCTCCCGAAAAAGTGTGCGTCATCTCCACCGGATCGCAAGGCGAGCCGATGTCGGCGCTGGCGCTCATGGCGGCGAATGAAAATCGTTGGCTTACCCTGAGCGACACCGACGTTGTCATCATGAGTTCGCACCCGATTCCCGGAAACGAAACCGATGTTTCCAAGGTGATCGATGGTTTGGTCCGGGCTGGTGCTGAAGTTGTTCACTCCGGCATCTCCGATGTGCACGCTTCTGGTCATGCGAAAGCAGAAGACCTCAAGATGTTTTTGTCTATCGCCCGTCCTGAGCACTTCGTGCCCGTGCATGGCGAGTACCGCCATCTCGTTGCCCATGCAAAGTTGGCTCGCCAGATGGGCGTGGCTGCCTCGAAGATCATCGTTTGCACCGACGGCGACCAGGTCACTCTCGACGACACTGGGTTGCGTCCAACTGCGCAGGTCCCGTCGGGCTACCTCTATGTCGACGGCATCATGGGCGATGTCGGAAGCGGCGTCTTGCGCGATCGACGGGTCTTGGCCGAAGAGGGCGTGGTTGTCGTCATTGTTGGCGTCGACATCGAACACGGAACCACGATGATTGGGCCGGAAATCGTTACTCGGGGCTGGGTCCATGCCCCTGAAGCAGAAGATCTCCTTGACGAATGCGCCGAGGTCGTCCGAGCGGCTATCGCCGACCTTTTCCGCAATGGACGCACCGATATCGAAAATGTGCAACGGGTCGTTCGTCGGGCCGCGGGCCGATTTGTGAGCGACAAGACCAAGCGCCGGCCGATGATCGTGCCCGTCGTGATGGAAGCCTGAACGGCTTTCGCCTAATGGGGTTCGGCCGCGTACCCTTTCGCCCATGCCTGATGTCCCCGTCACCCTGACGCCGAAAGCCCCCGTCGAAATCCGTGAGCGGCTGACCCCCCAAGCAGCTCGAATCGCGATTCGTGCTGCCGGAGTCGCCCTTCTTGACGAACGTCGTCAGCTGACGCTCGCCGAACTCGCTGAACTCGCCGACGTTCCCGATTCAGCGGTTCCCGCGCTTGCGTCGCTTGCGCATGAGGTTCGACTTGAGTGGTGCGGCGACACGGTCGAGGTCGAAGGCATTCTCTCGGCCAAGACTGGCGGCTGCCCCGAGGACTGTCACTTCTGCAGTCAGTCTGCGAAGTTTGAATCGCCGGTGCAGGCCATGCCATTTCTCGATACCGCTGATGTGCTTGCGGCTGCTCGCGAAACTGCAGCGCTTGGAGCAACGGAGTTCTGCATTGTGTTGGCGATTCGTGGTCCTGATGAACGAACGATGGATCGCATCTGCGAACTTGTTCCTCTTGTTCAGCAAGAAGTGGGTCTCAATGTTGCCGTGAGTGCCGGCATCGTCACTGAAGCGCAGGCAAAGCGTTTCGCTGAAGTTGGGGTTCACCGTTACAACCACAACCTTGAAACTGCTGAATCATTTTTCGAAAATGTCGTGACCACGCACACCTGGGCCGAACGTTTCGACACCTGCCAGCTCGTACGCGATCAGGGGATGGAACTGTGCTGTGGCGTGTTGCTCGGAATGGGCGAATCGGTCGACCAGCGCATTGAACTGATCGGTCAGTTGCGTGCGGTTGAGCCGGCCGAGGTGCCGCTCAACTTCCTCAACCCTCGTCCGGGCACCCCATTCGCTGGCCTTCCGCTCACCGAACCGCTCGAAGCCATTCGTTGGATTTCGCTGTTCCGGCTCGGGCTGCCATCGGTCATTCTTCGTTACGCCGGTGGTCGCGAGGTAACGCTGCGCGAACTCCAAGCGCTTGGACTTACCTCGGGAATCAATGCCCTCATTGTCGGCAACTACCTGACGACATTGGGTCGCTCGCCCGAAGAAGATCTGCAGATGTTGTCTGATCTTCAGATGCCGATCGGCGCGCTGTCCAAGGCCATCTGAACGTGCCCGACGCGTATTGCCGTTGGTGCGGCACCGCGCTGGCCGAACATCCAGATATTCAATGTCGGCGCGAACTCGATCCGCCGCGGTTCTGCCCCGAATGTGGTCGACGCTTACGAGTGAAGGTGCATACCTCTGGTTATGAGGCCGCGTGCCGCGATCATGGACCGCTCCTCGACTAACTGCCGGGGCAGGACTGCACAACAGCGCCGTCAGGTCGAATCGCATCGGGCATGGGCTTGCCTGCGAATCGATCGCCAATCCAACTCAGCATCGAATTAGACGAGGGAGCGATCACACCTGCGTGTGATTGACCGGCAAAGACCCAACGCTGTTCCACCTGTCCGATTTTGCATAACTGATCAAAGAGAAGCGCTGAAGACGCGACGGGAATCTGTTCGTCGTTTCCACCGTGAATGATGAGCAGAGGTACGGGAATCGGCGCCGTAAATGTGCCCGGGTCGTTATTGGTGAGAAGGAGGTTCCACTCTGGGACCGATGCTGGATCTGCGAGCTGGAGCGAAGAGAGGTCAACGCTTGCAGATGCTTTCCCGAGCTCGCCTGTGCACATTGTGTCGACGTTCGAGAGGAACGTGAGACCCGCTGGTGTGAGGACTTTGTCGAGCGGCGCGCTGGTGTCGCCGGCAGCAGCGTTCAGGCCAGCCGCCGCCATGAGGACGTAGTACTTGTACGGGCTCTTCTGAAGTGCTGCATTGATGAGCAACAGTTGGGAGGGCGGTGCCCCGGCGACAACTCCTTTGAGGTTCAGGTCGGGTGCGTACGCCTCAGCATCGTGACCGGCAAACATCGCAGCGTGACCGCCTTGCGAATGCCCCCAAATCACGTAGTTCTTTGAAGCATTGGCTCCCGGGAAAACCTGGGCGGCCTTCACGATGTCGAGCGTGCCATAGGCCTCGCTATTGCCAGAGATGTAGGGATGACGTCCCGGTGTGCCGAGACCTTCGTAGTCGGTCGCGACGACGAGGTAGCCAGCGTCGAGCAAACCATTGGCCATGGTGAGGAATTCGTCGGGTTTCAGTGAAGGTGCACACGAATCGGCAATGCCGGTGGTCCCGTGGGCCCACGTGATCACTGGCCATCCTCCACTTGGTGGAGTTCCATTTGGGATCGCGATCAGGCCGGTGACCGCGATCGTGACACCCAGTTCCGAAATCGATGTGTACATGACTCGTGACATGGAGCCGTTTAAGCCGGCGAGAGCGACAGGTTCGGATTTAAGAATCGTGCCGGAAGATGACTCCGGAAGTGGATTGGGCACTGCATAGAAATCTGGGAGGTCCGGAGAACCTTTGGTTGTTGTGGACGATTTGCCTGATCCTGAGGACGAATTCGATGAACTCCAGAAAAAGCCGAGAGCGACAATTCCGAGCACGGCTGTAAGAGCGATCGCAACGAGGCGATTCCGGGTCATTGGTGGTCCTCTCCTGAAGATCACAGGACGATAGTTCCCCTCTTGGCCAAGGGGGGAGCGGTGGAGCGCAGATTTCGGTGATCCGCACCATCCTCCGATGATTTGGGTATCCTCATGGGCGGCGAGCGGAGAAGGGGCCACGTCAGGAACGCGTACGCCTGTGGCCACAAAACAGAGTTCTCCCAAACGATCGACCACCAAGTCCTCGGCCAAAGCCGGTTCACGGTCGTCATCGTCGCGAAAGGCGCCAGCTCGGAAACCTGCTGCGAAGAAGCCCGCGGCCAAGCGAGGTTCGGCTGCGCCCAAGGGTCGCTCGACGGCGGCCACTCGCCGTCCCGCGCCTGGTCCAGTTCGTGAAGCATTCACTGGTCATGGTCATGACGTATGGGGGGTCGCGCTCATCGCTCTTGGGCTGTTGACCGCCCTCGGCGTCTACGGCAACCTCGCTGGTCCGCTCGGCCGCGGCCTGGCGGAGGTTGCCGGTGCATTGATCGGAGGACTTCGAGTCTTCCTTCCACCGGTGCTTGTTGTTGGTGGTGCGTTGTTGTTGCGTGGTCCTCGTGACGATCAGGGAACTCCGCGTTTCTCTGCCGGTCGCCTTGGCGTCGGCGTTGCTTTGATCTTTGTGGCAATCGCCGGTTTGTTGCATCTGAGCAAAGGCCGTCCTGAATTTGGAATGCCACTCGATGACTTCATTGCGGCGGGCGGATACATCGGCGCTCTCGTGGGTGCACCGCTCGAAAAAGCACTTGCCGTTTGGGGCGCCACCTTGGTGTTTGTTGCCTTGATCGTTGTGGGCCTTGTTGTTGCTACCGGCGTCTCGGTTCGAGTTGCTGCTCGAAAGACTGCTGATGGCGTAAAGCCTGTACAGGGAGCAATGAAGCGCGGGATGGGTTCGCTGTTTGAACTCAAGAGCGAAGACGCTGAAGGTCTCGCGAATGATGAACCCGTCGTTCCCATTTTGTACGACGGCAGTTCCACTGTTGAGGCTGACTGGGGCGACGACGCCGAGCCGATGCTCGCCGAACTTATCGATCCTGATGGTGAACCATCCGATGCGTTCGACGAAGAATCTCTTCTGTTTGTCGCTGGGTCTGACGATGACCCAGTTGCCGATGAACTCGATATCCATGTGCCAACTGGCGATGAGCCTCCGGCGAAACCGGAACAACTCACGATGCCTTTGGCGAAGGAACGCAAAGTCAACTGGAAGCTTCCGTCGCTCAAGATGCTCGACCGCAGCGTTGCGCAGCAAGTCGATAAGAAGATGGTTGAAGATCGTGGCCGTCTTCTCGAAGCGGCACTCGCCGAGCACGGTGTGCAAACCAAGCTGGTCGGAATGGTCGTTGGTCCGACCGTTACTCGTTATGAACTTGAACTTTTACCCGGCGTAAAAGTTTCAAAGGTCACGAGTCTGCATAAGGACATTGCGTACGCGATGGCCTCGCCCGATGTTCGAATTCTCGCCCCGATTCCCGGCAAACAGGCCATTGGTGTTGAAGTGCCGAACGACAATCGCCAGTTGGTCGCGGTCGGCGACATTCTCGCTTCGCCTGAAGCCAAAGCCGCAAAGAATGCACTTGAAGTCGCTATCGGTCGTGACATTAACGGGCGTTCGGTGTTGGCCGATCTTTCGAAGATGCCTCACATCCTGATTGCAGGAGCTACTGGTGCCGGCAAGTCCTCGTGCATCAACTCGTTGCTTACGTCGATCTTGATGCGATCGACTCCCGATCAGGTGCGACTGATCCTTATTGACCCAAAGCGTGTGGAACTGGGTCAGTACAACCGTCTTCCGCATTTGTTGACGCAGGTCGTTACTAACCCCAAGAAGGCCGCGAACGCGTTGGCGTGGACGGTCAAAGAGATGGAGCGTCGATATGACCTTCTCTCCGATCGTGGTTTCCGCGACATCGATGGTTACAACGCGGCATTCGACCGGGGCGAAGTGATTGATGATCCGGACATGGGTCTCGAATTCCACCGACTTCCGTACATTCTTGTTGTGGTCGACGAGCTCAATGACCTCATGATGGTTGCGGCGCGCGACGTCGAAGAGTCAATCTGTCGTATTGCACAGATGGCACGCGCCGTCGGCATCCATTTAGTGATCGCCACGCAGCGTCCGTCGGTCAACGTCATCACCGGCGTCATCAAGGCCAACGTTCCTGCCCGACTTGCCTTTGCGGTTTCGAGCCTCGCCGACTCCCGGGTCATCCTTGACCAAGGTGGAGCCGAAAAACTTCTTGGTCGTGGAGACATGTTGTTGCTTGGTCCGTCGTCGAGCATTGCCCAGCGCATTCAAGGCGCATGGGTTACCGAAGACGAGGTTCGTGCGGTTGTTGCCTTCTGGCGTCAACAGTCTTCAGAAATCACCTACGACGAGACCGTTCAAGGGTCTGAGGATTCACCCACAGGTAGTGGCGCAGGAGCCATGGCCGGCGGCGATGACAGCGATGACGATCTGTTGGTCCAAGCCATGGAACTCGTCGTTCGCTCGCAACTTGGTTCGACGTCAATGCTTCAGCGGAAACTCCGCGTGGGTTTTGCGCGCGCCGGCCGTCTTATGGATCTGCTCGAGCAACGTGGTGTTGTGGGTCCTTCCGAAGGATCGAAGGCGCGAGTCGTGCTTATGACGCCCGAGGAACTCGACGGCGCAGACTGACGCCTACGATGACCACATGACCGAGAGTTTCTGGATCGAGACGCTCGGCTGTCCCAAGAACGAGGTCGACTCCGACAAATTGGTCGGAACGATGCTGGCCGACGGTTTGGTGCCGGCCGATAGCCCTGCATCGGCTGACGTTGTTGTCGTCAACACCTGCGCCTTTGTTGAACAGGCTCGCCAGGAATCGATCGACACCATTCTTGGTCTTGATTCTGTTCGAGCCCCAGGGGCACGCCTCGTTGTCACCGGCTGTATGGCGGAACGTTACGGGGAAGAACTCGCTCAGGCTCTTCCCGAGATCGATTCGGTTGCTGGGTTTGGTGTGCCGGTGACACTCGGTTCGACGCGCGGTTCAACGTCGTCACCGTTCGATCTACTTAATCTTCCTCGTCCAAAATCGGAATCGCCATGGGCCTATGTGAAGATTGCCGAAGGATGCGATCGGGCGTGTGGGTTCTGTGCGATTCCTACATTCCGCGGCAAACAACGCTCACGTTCGATCGATGACATCCTCACCGAGGTCGACGCGCTTGAAGCGCGCGAAATCGTGCTTGTCGCCCAAGACCTTGCTGCTTACGGGCGCGATCAAGGTGTGGGCGAACGTTCCATTGTTCCGTTAATGAACGCTGTTGCTGATCGAGTTGATCGGGTCCGGTTGCTGTATCTGTACCCGTCTGATCTGACCGATGAACTTATTGATGCGATCTGTTCCAGCGGAGTCCCGTACTTCGATCTTTCCCTGCAACATGTTTCGTCACCGCTTTTGCGGGCGATGAAGCGATGGGGGGACGGCGATCGCTTTGCTTCTCGTATCGCGGCAATTCGTGAGCGCGAGCCAGATGCTGCGTTTCGATCCAATTTCATTGTTGGGTATCCGGGTGAAACCGAAGACGATCACGATCAGCTGCTCGAATTTGTCGAATCTGTGAGGCTTGACTGGTGTGGGTTCTTCCCGTTCTCTCGTGAAGAGGGGACCCACGCCGCCAACCTCGACAATCAGGTACCCGAGGGTCTCATGGCCGAGCGACTTGCTGAGCTGACCGAGCTTCAAGATCGCATGACGTGGGCAAAACGTGACGAAATGATCGGCTCGGTGGTCGAAGTTCTCGTGGATAGTCCCGGAGTTGGTCGAACATGGCGCGAAGCGCCCGAAATCGATGGCATCGTCAACCTGCCAACTGATCTTCCGCAGGGCAGTTTCGCGACGGTGAAAATCGTCGATGCGCTTGGCCCGGACCTTGTCGCTGAAGGTGCAATCGTTCCTGACGACGGCCAGTGATGAGCGATCCCTCCTACGGCCCATCGGCAATCGCCACGCCCGCGAATTACGTCACCATGATTCGGATCTTGGTGTCACCGCTCCTCTTCGCCATGATCAGTCACAATCCCAGCGGTTGGATCGTTTGGGCACTGTGGACTGCGTTGGCTCTCACTGATGGCGTCGACGGCTGGATCGCTCGTCGCCACGGAACTACGCGCAGCGGTGCATTTCTTGATCCACTGGCCGACAAGGTGCTCGTTCTCGGAGCACTTTTTTCTCTCGTGGCCGTTGATCGGTTCCCGGTCTGGCCAGTTGTCGTCATAGCGGTGCGCGAAGTCTTCATCAGTGTGTATCGCATGTGGTGGGGCCGACGGGGTCTGGCGATGCCTGCACGAAAGTCAGCAAAGTTGAAGACGCTCGTGCAATCACTGGCCGTTGGAGCGGTGCTCTTGCCACTCACGACCGACCTGCTGTGGCTCGGAGATGGGTTGCTCTACTTCGCCACGTTCCTTGCCGTCTTCAGCGCACTTCAATACGTCTGGGATGGAAGTCGTGCGGCGACAACGATGGAAGTACGACCCGAGATCAGCGACGCTTCCTAGGGGGCACCTAACATCGGCACATATGTCGATAGGTAGCAAGCCCCCGCTCTCGACGGCTTCAGCGCCGGTTGGGTTTCTCGAACTCTTTTATGACCTCGTGTTTGTTGCTTCGACGATGGTGCTTTCGAATGAGTTTTCCCATGATCCGACGTGGAAATCCGCGGGCCTTTGTTCACTGATGTTCGTGTTGGTGTGGTTGTTGTGGTTCCACACCACGGTCTTAATGAACATTGATCGTCGCGACGACCTCACACAACGCGCGCTGATGTTTTTACAGATGTTCCTCATTTTTATTCTGACGCTTGAGTTTGTCGACCGCTCGGTTGCAAACCCTGATCTTGTTGGGCTCATCTATACCGCTGCAGTCTTCGTTCTTGCGTTGGCGTACCACCGTGTGGTGAACAAAGAAGGTGGCACCGGAGACTGGGCCAGAGGGCGACGCAATCGACTGATCCTCGCCGGCCTCTTGATGATCGCTGCATTCATCATCCCCGATGGAGTTGACTTCATTATCTGGGGCGTGGCAATCATGTTGCTAATTGTTCCAACTTCAGCTGCACATTCACGCGGTTTGCCCACCGAGGCGCTCGACGAACATCACCTCACTGAACGGGCGGCGTTATTGACCCTCGTCGTCATCGGCGAAGCATTTCTGAAAGTTGCGCTTGTTGTTTCAGAAGGTTCGATGGACTGGAGCGATATCTCTGCCATCGTCGTCTTGTTTGTGATCCTTTTTGCACTCTTCAGTATCTATTTCGACGATATTCCCAAAGCGGGAATCCGACCTGGGATCCTTGCTGGTGAAGCATGGTTACTTTGTCACCTCGTTCTGCAATTAGGTATCATCGCGTTTGCGATAGGTATGTCGAAGTATCTCCAGATAGCCGATCGTGGTCACGTCCACCATTACGCCATCATCATTTTGTGCATCGCATTTATCGGCATATTCGGCGGACTTGCGGGAATTGGAATGCTGGGGAATCGGACGCCTAAGAAACCGTTGTTGTTGCTTCGATTGGTCACAATTGTTCTTGCGGTGGGCGGGGCGTTCGCCGCTTGGGACGTCGCAACCGTGACACCCGTTATCTATGTAATTTTTCTGATGGTCGTTGTGATAGCCCATGCATTCACCGACGAATTTATGCAAAGAAGTACCACGGTTCCGACGCACTCGGGGATTGACACTGACGGGTCGGCGCTTGGAATTTCCTATGAAGAGGAGAACAAATGAACTGCGAAGTTGTTGCTGTTGGAACCGAGCTTCTGCTCGGCCAGATCGTCGACACGAATTCTTCGTGGATCGGTGAACAACTTGCGCTTGCAGGAATTGATTGCTTCTTGCAGGTGAAAGTGGGCGATAACTGGGATCGCATTCGCGACGCTCTTCAGATAGCCCTTGATCGCAGCGATGCCGTGATCGTCTGCGGTGGCCTCGGTCCAACGCAAGATGACATCACTCGCGACGTGATCGCCGAGGTCATGGGCGTCGAACTTGTTGAAGACCCTGAGGTAATCGAACGACTTCATGAGATTTTTGGTTCACGCGGCAGGAACATGCCGATGAATAATCTTCGTCAAGCACAAGTACCCGAGGGTGCATCGCGTATCGCGCAAATGCCGGGCACTGCCCCCGGACTGATCTGCCCGATTGGCGACAAGGTCATATTCGCCGTTCCGGGTGTTCCGTATGAGATGAAGGAAATGGTCGAAGGTACGGTCATCCCCGAACTTCGTCGGCGCGCTGGCGATACCGGTGTCATTCGAAGTCGAACGATTCGTACCTGGGGCCATAGCGAATCCGGCATTGCTGAGATGCTTGGCGATCGTCTCGAGGAACTCGACCGCACCGGCACGGCCACCATCGCCTTCCTCGCCAGTGGCATCGAGGGACTCAAGGTACGCGTCACCGCCAAGGCCGATTCCGCCGAAGAGGCCGATGCCGTCGTTGCTGCCGAGGTTGGTGAAGTGGCAAAGATTCTTGCGAACTATGTCTTTTCGACTCAAGATCAAACAATGGAAGAGGTCGTGCTCGACCTGCTTCGCGAACGCGGACTTACCCTTGGGTTAGCCGAATCACTCACTGGTGGGTTGATCGCCAGCCGATTGGTTTCCATCCCTGGAGCGAGCGATGTTTTGCGCGGTTCGGTAGTGAGCTATGCCAGTGAAGTGAAGTTCGATCTTCTTGGCGTTCCGGTAGGTCCTGTTGTGAGCGACGACGCGGTGCGCGCGATGAGCGAAGGCGCATGTCGTGTGCTCGGTTCTGACGTTGGCATTGCTGTTACCGGCGTGGCTGGTCCCGATGAACAAGAAGGCATGCCTGTCGGAACAGTGTTTATGGCCACCACGCTTGATGGTGTTACCGAAACGACAATGGCGAAGTTCCCGTTCAATCGCGAACAGTCACGACAGTTCACGGTCATCACTGTGCTTGATCATCTGCGTCGTCGGTTACTCGCTCGCTGAGAGCGGTTGGCCATTAATTATTCGCGCGGTCGCGCTAGTTCTGCGCAGGTTTGAGATCGAGAGACGCGGAGTTCATGCAATAGCGCAGGCCCGTAGGGCCGGGGCCATCGTCGAAGACGTGACCAAGATGCGCGCCGCATGCCGCGCAGATCGCTTCGGTGCGCACCATCCCGTGTGACGCGTCGACCACCGTGGCAACCGCGTCGTTGGTCATCGGATCGAAGAAACTCGGCCATCCGGTTCCTGAGTCGAACTTGGTGTCGGAACTAAAGAGTTGCGCGTCGCACACGATGCAGTGATAGGTGCCGTCGTCGTGGCAGTCCCAGTACTTGCCGGTGAAGGCCCGTTCCGTTGCGCTGCATTGAGTGACCTGAAACTGTTCCTCGCTCAGGCGTTGGCGGAGGGCCTCGGCTCGTTCGGTGGGATCAGAGGGAAGCGAGTCACTCATTGGAAGGCACCTTTCCGTTTTTCGGCCCTGTCGATCAGGGGCGACGGCCTGCTCCGGCGGGGATGAGTCTACCGACCTAGACCCGAGATCCCTTGGGGGAGAGGCCAACGGGGGCTAGGGATCAAGGGTCATTGACTGAACAGGTGTTCGAAGTTACAGTCATGTCGTTCGAACACCGGGGGCCTGTCACACCCCCTCCGTAGGTTGCGATCCATCTCCACCAAGGCCTCGGCTCTGGTGGGGCCACCGGAGCTCCCGCTCAGGTGGAAGCGGATCACCCAGAAGCGTCCCGGGCAGACCGGGCCACATACCCAGGAGAAGTAGACGATGGCAAAGGAATCGAACCGCCCGACGTTCCCACAGGAACGCGATAAGGCCCTCGACATGGCGCTCGGCCAGATCGAGAAGCAGTTTGGTAAGGGCTCGGTCATGAAAATGGGCGAGAAGGGCAGCATGAAGATCGAAACGATCCCCACTGGCGCCCTTGCCCTCGACCTTGCTCTCGGAGTCGGCGGCTTGCCTCGCGGCCGTGTCGTCGAGATCTTCGGCCCGGAATCTTCCGGTAAGTCAACGCTTGCCATGCACGTTGTGGCCGAAGCCCAGCGCAACGGTGGCATCTGTGCCTATGTCGATGCCGAACACGCAATGGACCCGGTCTACGCATCGGCCATCGGTGTCGATACCGACCAGTTGCTGATCTCTCAGCCCGACACTGGTGAGCAGGCCCTCGAAATCGTCGACATGTTGGTGCGTTCCGGTGCCCTCGATGTCATCGTCATCGACTCGGTCGCCGCACTGACACCTCGTGCAGAAATCGAAGGCGAGATGGGCGACAGTCACGTTGGCCTGCAAGCTCGTCTTATGAGCCAGGCATTGCGCAAGCTCACGGCCAATCTCAATAAGTCCAATACCGTCTGTATCTTCATCAATCAGTTGCGAGAGAAGATCGGCGTCATGTTTGGCTCTCCCGAAACCACACCGGGTGGTCGTGCGCTGAAGTTCTACTCCTCTGTGCGCCTCGACATTCGTCGTATCGAGTCCATCAAAGATGGCGTCGAAGTTGTGGGTAACCGCACCCGCGTCAAGGTCGTCAAGAACAAGGTGGCCCCGCCGTTCAAGCAGGCCGAATTCGACATCATGTACGGCAAGGGCGTCAGCCGCGAAGGTTCCACCATCGATATTGGTGTCGATCTTGGCTTCGTGAAGAAGTCGGGCGCTTGGTACACCTACGAGGGTGAGCAGCTTGGTCAGGGTCGCGAAAATGCGAAGACCTACCTGCTTGAGAATCCCGAGGTCATGGTGGAAATCACTGAGCGCATCCTCACCAGTGTTGGAATCGGTGAAGGCGCTGAGGACGAGAACCTCGACACTCTCGAAAGTGGCGAAGAAATGACCGCCGAGCACGACGTCCCGATTTCGCTCGACGACTGATTCTCTGCAGTCCTGACAGTTTCTGTCATACCGGAGAGTCCCGAGGTGCCTCTGGCCCTCGGGACTCTCCGCGCCTACCGGTAACCTGTGTCGGTGACTGATCAGCCCCGCAGCTATGCCATCCGCACCTATGGGTGTCAGATGAACGAGCACGATTCTGAACGCATCGCGGGCCTGCTCGAAGCCGATGGCCTGGTGCTCGCCGATTCCGACGAATCTGCCGATGTTGTGGTGTTCAACACCTGTTGTATCCGTGAGAATGCCGACAACAAGTTCTACGGCCATCTTGGGTGGTTCAAGACGCTCAAAGAATCTCGCCCTGAGATGGAAATTATCGTCAGCGGTTGCTTGGCTCAGAAAGACCGCGAGCAAATAGCCCAACGAGCGGGCCATGTCGACGTTGTGGTTGGAACGCACAATGTCCATCGCGCCGTTGAGCTCCTTCACGAGTCGCGTCGCAATGGCCCCATCACCGAAATTTGGGATGAAGCGCTTGACGACGCAGACACCTTCCCTTCGGCCCTCGCCGTTCGTCGCGAAGTCGATTGGTCGGCCTGGGTCACGATTCAGGTTGGTTGCGACAACACCTGCGCCTATTGCATCGTTCCCGCAGTGCGGGGTCGCGAAATCAGCCGCCCGTTTGGTGAACTCGTAAGCGAAGTCGAACGACTCGCGGCCGACGGTGTTCGGGAAATCACCTTGCTCGGTCAGAACGTGAATTCCTATGGCCGCGATCTCACGAGCGCGCGTCGGGCACTCGACCCTGCGCACGATGACCTCGACATTGCCGGTGAGCAGTGGCTGGCCGACCGTCGCGCTCGTCCGCTCTTCGCTGACCTTCTCATCGCCGTCAGCAAGGTCGATGGAATCGACCGAGTTCGCTTCACCAGTCCTCATCCAAAGGATCTGCGTGACGACACAATTGCGGCAATGGGTAACAACGCCGCCGTTTGTTCGCACCTCCATTTCCCACTGCAATCGGGCAGCGATCGTGTATTAGCGCTGATGCATCGTGGGTATACCGCCGAGCGTTATCTCGAAAAGATCGTTGCGGCCCGAGCCGGCATTGAAGATCTCGCAATCACCACCGACATCATCGTGGGCTACCCCGGAGAGACCGAAGAAGACTTCGTGCGCACGCTCGAAGTCGCAGCCGCCGCCGAATATGACTCGGCCTATACGTTCATCTTTTCTCCCCGCGAAGGCACCGAAGCTGCGTTGATGGTCGATCAGTTCTGCGACCCGGCTGAAGTGGGTGATCGATTCGAACGGCTTCGTGTCGTGGTCGAACGGTCTGCGCTGGCCAAGCACATGGCCCGCATTGGGCGCACGGAAACGATGATTGTCGAAGGCCCATCGAAGCGTGATCCCGAAGTGCTTACTGGTCGGACCGAGCAAAACAAACTGGTGCACTTCAACTCTGATCGCCCATTACGCGCAGGAACGCTGGCCACTGCACTGATCACCGATGCATCGACGCACTTTCTTCGCGGCGAGCTGGTCGAGGTGCTTTCGATTTCGCAGCATCGCACCCGATTCGCGGTTACCGCAGGGTGAACGCATCGGCCCGGTTTCACCCGAACGGCCGACATCTCGCGCTCGTCGGACCTACCGCATCAGGGAAATCATCGCTCGCTCTCGCACTAGCTCGCAGTCGCGACGACATCGAAATCGTCACGGTCGATTCGATGCAGGTGTACCGCGGGATGGATATCGGCACGGCGAAACCGAGCGTTGTCGAACAAGCCGAGGTCGTCCATCATTTGCTTGATGTTTGCGATCCCGACGACGACTACACCGTCGCTCGATTTCAGCGTGAGTGTTTAGCCGTTCTTGCCGACATTGAAGCTCGCGGCCAACGAGCGCTCCTCGTTGGCGGCACTGGTCTCTATCTTCAGGCGATCACCGATGACCTCGAGATACCAGCGCGTTTTCCCGAGGTTCGCGAGCAATTAGAAACGGAACCGGAAACGGGAGTGCTCTTTGCGCAACTTGAGCAACTCGATCCGATTGCCGCATCGCGAATGGAAGCCACCAATCGTCGTCGAGTGGTGCGCGCCCTTGAAGTGACGCTCGGAAGCGGTCGGCCGTTCTCCTCCTTTGGACCGGGCTTAGAGGACTATCCCGCGTCTCCGTTTCCGATCATTGGTTTGGCCATGGAACGTGACCTTCTTGATGAGCGCATCTCGAAGCGCTACGAGCAGCAGATGGCCGAAGGGTTTCTTGGCGAGGTCGAGGCGCTTTTGGCTCGGCCGGCGGGATTGGGTCGGACCGCTCGCCAGGCCCTCGGGTACACCGAACTCCTTGAGCACCTCGAACAAGGTTTGCCACTCGACGCCGCCCTAGAGGCTGCGGTTCAGCGCACTCGGCGCTTCGCTCGTCGCCAGCAACGGTGGTTTGGTCGAGACCCTCGCATCACATGGTTGGCCACCGATGGCAACGTTTCGGAAAATCTGGTCGCCGAACTTGCCCGTGGGCTGGTTGACTGAACATCTCATGAGACTCACAAAGCACCACGGACTGGGAAACGATTTCGTGATCGCCCTCGAGGAGGTCAATGGCCCCCTGCGCGGCGACGCAACATTGGCGCGCTCGCTTTGTGATCGCCGCCGTGGCCTCGGTGCCGATGGTTTTATCGTTGGGTCTCGGCCCGAGGCAGGCGCACTCACACCCGATGGCCGATCGATCGATGTCGTGATGCAGCTTTGGAATGCCGATGGCAGTAGCGCCGAAATGAGCGGTAACGGCATCCGCTGTCTCGGCCAGGCCCTGGCGATGGCCCGCGACGATCACGAGGCGACCTACGCCGTGCACACCGACGGCGGCCTTCGTGAACTCGTTGTTCATGACGATGCTGTTCATCGCCTCGCAACTGTCAGTGTGACCATGGGACTCGTTGGCGATGGCCCGGCGATACCGAAAACGGTGTCGGAACGTTTGGCTGGCGATCGCCACGCCACGGCCGACCTCGGGAACCCACACATTGTGGTTCTCGTCGCCGACCTTTCCTCGGTCGACCTTGTCGGCACCGGTTCGTGGATCGAATCGCAGTTTGATGCTGGCATCAATGTGGAGTTCATCGCCGTAGGAAGCGAGGCCAATTCGCTCGACCTCTTGGTGTGGGAACGCGGCGCTGGAGTCACCGAAGCATGCGGTACAGGCGCGACCGCCGCAGCGACGCTGGCCCATCAATGGGGGCTCGTCGGACGTGAAGTTCGTGTCGTGATGCCGGGTGGTTCGGCCGAGGTCATCGTCGCCTCGGCCCCGGAAGAGGAACCGGTGCTTATTGGTCCCTCTCAACACATCGCCACCATCGAGATCCCAGATGCCTGAACCCACCTCACCAATCGTCGGTGACCACCGCGGTGGTTTCGGCGCTTTCGCTGGTGAGAGCTCCGGTCTTATCGACCGAACCTTCCGCGAACGAATCGTCATTGTTGGTGTCACCTTTCCAACCGAAGACGAATTCGATACTGAACGTCATCTCGACGAACTCGCTCTACTGGTTGACACCGCCGGTGCCGACAGCATCGCCCGTGTTGTTCAGCGTCGACATTCTCCTGATCCGGCGACCTACCTCGGAAGCGGAAAGGTCGAAGAACTGCGCGAGCTTTGTGAAGCGGTTGATGCCGACACGGTGGTGTTTGATAACGAACTATCTCCAGCGCAGCAACGCAACCTCGAAAAACTTCTCGGCCGCTCGGCAATTGATCGCACTGCAGTCATCCTCGACATCTTCGGACAGAACGCTCACAGCCTTGAAGGCAAGGCGCAGGTCGAACTGGCGCAGATTCGCTACCGACTGCCTCGTCTGCGCGGCAAGGGCAATCAACTTTCACGACAGGGCGGTGGCATTGGCGCCCGTCAGGGTGGCGGCGAAACTCAGCTCGAAGTTGATCGTCGGCGACTTCAGCGGCGCATGCACAAGCTCGAAGGCGATCTTCGCGAAATCTCACGTGTACGTGACACGCAGGCGAAATCCCGGCAGCGTTCTCGGCTGCATCGAGTTGCCATCGTTGGATACACCAACGCTGGTAAATCCACGCTGCTGAATCACCTCACCGATGCCGGAGTACTCGTCGAAGATCGATTGTTCGCCACACTCGACGCCACCACGCGGCGGTTGCAGCTCCCCGGAGGTGAAGCGGTATTACTCACCGACACCGTTGGGTTCATCACAAAGCTTCCAACGCAATTAGTCGAAGCGTTTAAGTCGACCCTTGAAGTCGTGGTTGATGCCGATCTCCTCGTGCACGTCATCGACGGCTCTGCTGCTGACCCCGAATCGAATATCGAGGCGGTCGATCGCGTGCTTCACGAAATCGGGGCAGCTGAGGTTCCGCAAATGCTTGTGGTGAACAAGATCGATATCGATCCAGATGGCGCCAAGGAACTACTGGTTGATTACCCAGGGTCGGTAGCGATCTCTGCCCGAACCGGTGAAGGGGTGGCTGACATGCTGCGGACACTCGCCGATCGGTTGCGGGGTCTCTCAACGATCACCGAACTTCTTGTTCCGTTCGACCGAGGGGATCTCTTGGCTGCCCTGCACCGCGAGGGCGAGGTGCTCGTCGAGACTGCGACCGAAGGCGGGATGCTCGTGCGGGCCCGCCTCGACGAGGTTTCGGTGAGTCGTCTTCACGAATACGTCGTGACCGGTCAGACTCTGCGCTCATGACTGCAGGATTCATACCTCCTCCCTATCCCTATGACCGTCTCGATGCGTTTAAATCGATCGCGTCTGCCCACGAGGGTGACATGGTCGACCTTTCGATCGGCGATCCCTGTGATCCTCCTCCGGCAGTCGTTGTCGAAGCGCTCGCGTCATCGGCAAGCGAACGGAGTTATCCGGCCTCGATTGGTTTTCCCGCATATCGCGATGCAGCAGCTGGTTGGATGGAACGCGAACTCGGTCTTTCGGTAGGACCGAAGGAACTTGCAGCGTGTATCGGAACGAAAGAGTTCGTCGCTGGTTTGCCACATTGGTTGCGTCTCCGCACCCCGGAACGCGACACGGTGCTTTATCCCGCTATTAGTTACCCGTCGTATGCGATGGGTGCTGAACTCGCCGGAGCGCGAGCGGTTCCTGTTCCGGTAACTGCAGATGGTCGCAGCGATCTAGATGCGATAGATCCATCAGACGCAGCTCGCGCATTGTGTCTGTGGGTGAACTCGCCGGGGAATCCCACCGGTTACCTCGACGATCTTGAAGCCGCAGCAACATGGGGTCGAGCTCACGGTGTCCCAGTGATTTCAGACGAGTGTTACGTCGAGTTCACGTGGGAGGGGCCACGCCGTTCGATCCTTGAACACGGACTCGATGGTGTTCTCGCCGTGCATTCACTTTCGAAGCGTTCGAACCTTGCGGGTGTGCGCGCAGGGTTCTACGCGGGCGATGGCGACCTTGTGCACTATTTGTCGGAGCTGCGCAAACATGCCGGGTTCATGGTGCCGGGCCCTGTTCAGGCTGCAGCTGTTGCTGCTTGGAATGACCAAGTACATGTCGATGTGCAACGAGCGCGTTACCTCGAACGTCTCGAACTCTTCCGCAGGATTCTCGCGGGAATCGGCGTCGAGGCTCCGATGCCCGGCGGAGCGTTCTATCTGTGGGCACCCGCGCCCGATGGCGACGCGTGGGCGTTGGTCGAGCGTCTCGCCGCCGACGGCGGTGCGTTGGTGTCAGCGGGCGAGTTTTACGGTCCCGAAGGAAGCTCATTCATTCGCGTCGCCGTTGTGCAATCAACCGAGCGCCTTGAACTGGTTGGTCGACGTCTCGGAGTGCTTTGAGACAATTCCACAGATTCTCGGCAATTTGGGCAGTCGCACATTAGGTTCGGTCAATGAAACTCTTCCGCAGCGCCAGTGTCATTGTTCTGAGCACAGTTGTCTTGCTTGCAGGCATGAGCATCGTGGGGAGTCAGACCGCAGGTGGTCTCACACCTCGCGAGGACAACAACACCGGGTTTACAGACCCTGACGCAGGAACTCCAGGCCTCGCGTACCTCTCGGCGCCGAAGACCGTCGATCCGGACAAGTTGAGCCAACCAATAGGCGCGGCTTTAGCCGATGAAATCGCAACGGCAATGGGATTTTCAAAAACTGATTCCTTAACGAACCAGCAATACCTTGAGTTCGTATCTGGCGGGGGCGTCGGTGGCGATCCGGCGAAAGCAGCTCTACTTGGCCAATCAGTAGGACTCTTCATCAACAACTACGGCTTTCCTCTGTATACGACAGTGAATGGTCGGACGAAAACCTTTGCCCTTTCCAGTTTCGGTTTGATGGTGGATCCAAAGGGAAAGTTGCAAAGTCTCGCCAACGAATCTTCTCCGTCGAAAGCAGTCAATAAAGATCTTGAGCCTGGCCCGGACGGATATATGGGTGTGTGGTGTCGAGCCAACGGATGCCAGCATTCTCTTGACCAGCTCTATGCGTCGGCCTACACCGCTGAAGTGATTTACGGAAACAAAGCGCAGAAAAACCAGAAGCCAGTTCAACTTGTGACGAACACAAAGGATGGATCCACCGCCTATGTCGGTATGTCGATGTCTCCGTCGATCTGGCTCGTCAATTTCATCTTGCTCTACACGTTGAATCCGAATTTCGGTGCGCGGATGCCGTCGTTGTGGACGCCCATTCCGGATGATATTGCGGCAACCCTCCAGGCCGATGTGGATGATGTTCGTCCGGCATCAGAACAAGGGAAAGTCGATTTCAGCAGCTACGACTCTGAACTTCCGAATTATGACGAACTACTGAAAGTGATCGCAGGAAACGGAACACAGGGAACGACGGCACCGGTCGCCGGACCGGCTCTCGATGCCGCATTGTCGCATCCCGCTTCATCGGCGGTGGATGCGCAAGGGAATGTCTATATCGCAGACGCCGGAAATAACGTCATTGAAAAGGTGACTCCTGCCGGGGCCTTGACGGTGATCGCTGGTGGTGGCGCAACGATTCCGGGCACACCTGGTCCAGCGACGTCAATGATCTTGTCGTCGCCGAGCGGTGTTGCTGTTGATGCTCAGGGCAACGTGTACATCGCTGACACCGGTCATAATCTCGTTGAGAAAGTGACCTCTGCCGGCGTGCTGAGTGTCATCGCTGGTGGTGGTGTTGTTCCACCGACAACTCCAGGTCAAGCAACGTCTGCGGCGCTATCTGGACCTCATGGCCTTGCAGTCGATAGCAACGGAAACGTTTACATCGCCGACACCGGCAACAACGTCATTGAACGTGTAACGCCTGCTGGTGCATTGACGGTGATCGCAGGTGGTGGTGTTGCATCACCAACCGCTCGTGGTCTGGCGACGGCAACCCAGCTTTCGGCGCCGGAAGGTGTCGCGGTCGACACAGACGGCAACCTCTATATCGCCGACACGGGCGCGAATCTCGTGGAAGAAGTCGATCTCGAAGTCACACCCTCGGCGACTCTGGGTTCAGGGAAGATCAACGTCCTTGCCGGTGGAGGAACCATGAGTCCTCAAGAGTCTCAGGCATCAACTGATTGGGCGACGCACTTCGGGCTTGCGACGAATATTCAATTGAGCAGTCCCAAGGGTATTGCCGTTGACGCTTCGGGCATCGTGTACGTCGCCGACACTGGTAACAACGTGATCGAACGAATCGCCTGTTCAATCTTCAGTGTTGTTGCCGGAGGCGGGGTCACTTCACCGAAGATGTTGGGTCAGGCGACCCACACGCAGCTGAACGGACCCACTGGCATTGCCCGCAATGCTGCAGGACAGATGTACGTCACGGACTCGGCCAACAACATGGTTGAGCGCATCGATGGCGTCGTTACCCCGGGCGTGGTCGTGGTGCGGCCGTCCTTCACCGGCTGAGCCCACACGCCGCAGAGCGGTCCAAGCTCGTACGAAAGAATGCAGGTCAAGCCACAGCGGGTCGGGCGGTAGCCTCTCCCGCTATGGCTGATCTTGCTTCAACAATTGATGAACTCTGGAACAACCGAGACGCATTGAGCGCGTCCGATGGCGATGCGGTCGCGTCTGTCGGGCAGGCAATTGCTTTGCTTGATTCAGGCGAGGCCCGTGTTGCTGAATTGGGGGCCGACGGTGAACCCATTGTCCATCAGTGGCTCAAGCACGCCATTCTTCTGTACTTCCGTCTCTCGCAAATGGCCACGATCGAACTGGCGCCGTTTGAATACGCCGACAAGATTCCGCTCAAGCGTGACTTTGCGGCCTCGGGCGTGCGCGTCGTTCCCGGAGCATCAGCTCGCTACGGATCGTTTCTTGACCGCGGTGTCGTCATGATGCCGAGTTACGTGAACATCGGCGCGCGTGTCGGAGCTAACACGATGGTCGACACGTGGGCCACGGTCGGAAGTTGCGCTCAGATCGGCGCCAATGTTCATTTGTCCGGTGGCGTCGGCATTGGTGGAGTACTTGAGCCACCGCAGGCTGCGCCCGTCATCATCGGTGACGACGCGTTGATCGGAAGTCGTTGCATCGTGGCCGAAGGTGCTCGCGTCGGTAATGGTGCTGTGCTTGGTGCCGGGGCCATTCTCACCGCTTCCATTCCAGTGATCGACGCCGAGACGGGTGAAGAACTCAGCCGAGGCGTCGTGCCGTCATGGAGCGTGGCCGTTTCGGCGACTCGGCCGCGAACGTTCGCCGGTGGCGAGTTTGGTCTTCCTTGTGTTCTGGTCCTGAAGCGCCTCAACGAAGGCGAGCGCCACGACAAAGCGGCACTGAACGATGTCCTTCGCGATCACGGCGCAGCGACCTGATCATGGCCACGAACGGTCTCACCGATCTTCTGGCCCGCACGGCCGCGCTTGTCGACATTGCGTCGCCCAGCCGCGCCGAAGGACCGATCGTTGATCTGATCGAGGCCGAACTGCGTGCGCAGGCGCATCTTGACGTGACTCGTGTGGGTGACAACCTGGTGGCGAGAACCTCGCTCGGTCGGGCTCATCGGGTCATCCTCGCCGGTCATACCGACACCGTGCCCGCGGCCGACAATGCAACAGCGCGAATCGAAGATGGTCGACTTTTCGGAGTTGGTTCGGCCGACATGAAGGGCGGGCTCGCTGTCATGCTCGAACTCGCGGCCACGCTCACCGAACCAGTGGTCGATCTCACCTACGTGTTCTATGCACGGGAAGAAATTGCCAGTTCCGAGAGTGGTTTAGGCGAGTTGTTTGACCTTCGACCCGACCTTCTGATCGGCGATATCGCCATTCTCGGTGAGCCCACCGATGCACGCATCGAAGCCGGTTGTCAGGGAACACTGCGCATGCGGGTGCAACTGCAGGGCATCCGTGCCCACACCGCTCGACCATGGATGGGACGCAATGCCGTCCATCGCTTGTCGGGCATTCTCGCTGCGCTGGAAACCTATGAGGCTCGATCACCGATCATCGACGGCTGTCAGTTTCGTGAAGCGTTGCAGGCCGTGGCGATCGAAGGTGGCGTTTCGGGAAATGTTGTGCCCGATTTGGCCAGCGTCACGGTGAACTTCCGCTTCGCCCCCGATCGTTCAGCACTCGACGCAGAAACCCATATTCGTGAACTCTTCGCACCGTTCCTCGAAGAAGGCGATGTTGTCGACGTACTCGATGTTGCAAATGCCGCGGCACCGGGGCTCAATCACCCGCTTCTTGCTTCGTTGGTTGACCGAAGCGGTTCGCAGGTTCTGGCCAAGTTGGGCTGGACCGATGTCGCTCGCTTCGCCGCCCACGGTGTGCCGGCAGTGAACTTTGGGCCTGGTGACAGCACGATTGCCCACACTGCAGGGGAGTACCTCGATCGTGCGCCGCTCGAGCGAGTGCATGCGGTGTTGCGAGGGTTGTTGACCGAAGCCTGAACGCGAACGTGGCGCATGCTGATGCATACGCCACGTTGGAACCGAGGAGGTCGTGGTTCAGAGTTTGCGCATCACGGTGACGACTTTGCCGTACACGGTGATTTCTGAGGAATGAAATTCCATTGGTGAGAGTCGTGCGTTTGCCGGAAGCAAGGTGACGGTTTCACCCGAACGCGACCAGGTCTTCACCGTGGCTTCGCCACCAGGAATACCAACAACAACAATGTCGCCCTTCGACACGTTGGTACCGGCCTTGGCCACGATGTAGTCGCCATCGAAAATGCCGGCATCGATCATGGAATCGCCACGGACACGGAGCATGAAGAGCTCGCCGTCGCCACACAGGTCGGTTGGGACCGGCATGATTTCTTCGACGTTTTGTTCGGCGAGCACATCGGTGCCAGCGGCGACATCGCCGACAAGCGGAACGTGACGGAAGGGGCGACGCTCGCCTGAAGCACCGGAGTTGGGGTCGTAGCGAACTTCCATGGCACGGGGCTTGGTTGGGTCACGGCGCAGATACCCAAGCTCGTTGAGAGTGTTGAGGTGGTTCTGCACGCTTGAGGGCGAGGTGAGCCCTACGGCTTTTCCAATTTCCCGCACAGACGGGGGATAGCCACGCTCATTGAGGTGGGTATCGATGACATCGAGGATCTGTTGCTGACGGGGAGTGAGACGGTCGCTACTCATTGTGGACTCCGGATGGTTGAGGAGAAGTGGGGAGAACGGGAGGAAAGGGGGCCACTTGGGTCGCTTGGGCCTTCGAACCTCTGTACGACACTACCGGCTCGAGGAGGGTAAAGCAAACACCCGTTCGATTGGGTCTTGACATCGAACGGGTGTTCGTGTTTCGATGTACACATCCGAACGGGCGTTCGATCTGTTCTCCAACATTCCAGTCCCCCCTTTGCCCCTTCGTTGTCCATTCGACTGTCACACCCCTCGTGGAGACTTCCCTCATGGCTGCAATCCTGAACCCCACCGCCCTATCCGCCCCCTCCGACACGGCTCGACTCGCTGTGCCCGCTGTGCCCGAGTCCCTTTTCGACGGCTCGCGTTTCGAAGGCTCCAGCTCGCTGGCTCCCTGGAATCGTGATCTCGAACCACGCCGTCCGGTCCGTCACCTTCAGGTAGTCGCAGACCCATCCCCAGCGGTGGCTAAGGCCCGCCGGAGCCCGATGCGTGTCCTTCTCGCCGGTTTGGGTCTCGCTGTGCTGGTGGCCTTCGCGGCAATGGGTGTCCTTCCCTTTCTCGGTGCCGATGCTGCTGCTTCAACGCCGGCCTCGTCCGCCGACTCGACGAGCCCAGCCGGTGCCGACGCCCAACGCGCGTCAGCACCGGTTGCGGCCCCGTCGGTTGCCGCTCCCGTCGAGATCGTCGTGCAACCGGGCGATTCTCTCTGGAGCGTTGCTCGCCGCATCCAGCCACGGGGCGATCTTCGTCACCTCGTCGATCGTCTGATCGAGCGCGTCGGTGCCACCAGCGTTACTCGCGGGCAACACATCAACGTGAGTGGTCTTCTCGACTAAGAACTCGTTGGTGTCGTCGCACTTGTCTTGGTGTGTGACAAGCGTCGGAATGAGGTGTGACACGGAAAATCACAATGTTCGCAGTAGTTTTGAAGCGTGCGTTGTCCCTCATGTGCCCATCTCGATGACAAAGTCGTCGATTCACGGCAGTCAGATGATGGCGAAGCGGTTCGTCGACGTCGTGAGTGTCTGGCATGTGGGGCGCGGTTCACAACCTTCGAACGACTTGAACTTGTGCCGATGGTTGTGGTGAAACGATCAGGCGATCGCGTGCCATTTGAGCAAAACAAGATCAATGAAGGTATTGCCGCGGCAGCGAAGGGCCGACCAATCGAAGAAGAAACCATTCTTCTGACTGCTGCTGCGATAGCGGAAGAGTTGCGGTTAGTGGGTCCTGAAGTCACTAGCGAACAAGTGGGCTTCGCTGTGCTCGAACATCTTCGTGAGCTTGATCACGTTGCCTACATGCGCTTTGTCAGTGTGTACAAAGGTTTCGATGACGCCGCTGATTTTCAAAGAGAAATCACACTGCTTACGAAAGCCACCGAACCAAAGCGTCACGATTCGCGCGCGTAACGCAGCAACAGCACATCTTCTTCAACAACAACCCGCGTGAGTCTCAGAGTGCTGGCGGCTCCCATTACTTGTCCATGCGCGCCGCGCGCAGTAGCGCCGCCGACAAGGACGGGCGAAATTGTTTGGCACCATTCGTCGACGAGGTCGTCGGCCAGAAGCTGATTGTTGAGCGTTGGTCCGCCTTCGCACAACAGCGTTTTGAGTTCCAGCGCGCGAAGTTCCGCAAACGCAGCGCGCAGGTCGACACTGGTTGAACCGGCGATGATGATGTCAGCAACATCGCGAAGTTTGTTCACGGCATCAGAAGATGCAGTCGTTGTTGTGATCACGATTGGTCGTTGCGTCGAATTACTGAACAGTCGTGACTTCGGATCAAGATGCGCGCGACCACTCACAACTGCGAGACGCGGAAGTGCGTCTTGTCCGCGGGCAACGCGTCGCTCTTGCGCGGCCTCGTCGAGTTGCACTGGCCCATAGTTCTCTGCGCGCACAGTGCCGGCTCCGGCGAGGATGACATCGGGCATCTCGCGCAATGCATGGAACATCGCTCGATCGGCGGGGCTGCCGAGCGCTCCTGAGCGACCTTCG
>CAIPQK010000067.1 GCA_903867185.1 uncultured Candidatus Nemicrothrix sp.
ATTACCTTCGCTGGTGTTGGTGCGGCAAGTGCAACAGCAGTCGCAATTCCTTCTGCGGTTCCGAGTCGACCGGGTACGCCTGTTGTCGTAGCTGGTGACGCACAGGTGCAACTGTCGTGGTCGGCACCTACCCAGAACGGTGGAGCATCGGTGACGGGCTACATCGTTGAGCTGTCAACCGATGGCGGAGCTACATGGTCGACTGCAACGACGAGTCTGACCACGACTGCAACCGTCACCGGTCTCGTAAACGGGGCTGCCTACGCGTTCCGTGTACGTGCATCGAACACCGCCGGTTCGAGTTTGCCGAGCCTCGTGGCACCTGCAACTCCGGCTGGCTTGCCAGGAGCGCCGACCAACCTTGCGCTCATCGCGGGTAACGGTCAGGTTGTTGCAAGTTGGACGGCACCCGTCTCTGCCGGCGGTCTCCCGATTGTCGAATACATCGTCGAGACCTCCCTTAACGGCACAATCTGGACGACGGTGAGCTCAGGTTCGCTCGCTCTCAGCGCAGTCGCCGGTGGTCTCACGAATGGAACTCCAGTTTCGGTTCGTGTGAGTGCACGCAGCGCTGCGGGTGCGGGTGCTGCGGCTTCTGCAACAGCGACGCCGAACTTCGGAGCGGTTCCGGGAAGTCCGTCTGCGCTCGTCGCAACTCAAGGCGACGCGCAGGTGTCGCTGTCATGGACTGCGCCTGTGTCGTCGGGTGGAACGCAAATCACGGGTTACCGGGTCGAGCGTTCGATCGATAACGGAGTGACGTGGACAACGGTGACTGCGAACAGTGGTACCGCGGTGACGAGTGCCCTCGTGACGGGGCTTTCGAATGGCGTTCCGGTGGCATTCCGGGTGAGTGCGATCAATAGCGCTGGTGCCAGCGCGCCAAGCGGCGTCACCACATCGACGCCTCGCACTGTTCCAGGTGCTCCAGCCTCCCTTGGGGTCACGGTTGGTGACGGTTCGGTGACGCTGAGGTGGACCGCGCCAATTACTGACGGTGGAAGTGGAATCACGAACTACACCGTCGAGCGTTCGCTCGATGGCGGTGCATCGTGGACGGCAATTACAAGCGTCAACGCGCTGACGGCGACAGTGATCGGATTGGCGAACGGAAGCGTCTACGTCTTCCGAGTTCGAGCAACAAATGTCGCTGGTTCGGGCGCGTCATCGTCGGTAGTGACGGCAACGCCACTTACGACTCCGGGCCAGCCGGTAAGTCCGATAGCCACGGCTGGTGATAGCTCGATCCTGCTCACTTGGGCATCACCGACAACAGACGGTGGAAGTCCTGTGACTGGTTACCGGATTGAACGCTCGCTTGGTGCGGGCGGTTGGACAGTTATTGCAGCATCGGTCGCTGGCACGAGTTACCAGGTTTCTGGTCTCACGAACGGCACAGCCGAACAGTTCCGCATCACAGCGCTCAACAACGCTGGCCCAGGACTGTCCGCTTCAACTCTTTCGGTAACGCCGCGGTCGACTCCCGGTGCGCCAACCGGTGTAAGCGCAACGCTCGGTAATGGATCCGTGACGATTTCGTGGACGGCTCCGGCAACCAACGGCGGTTCACCGATTACTGGCTATGTCATTGAGCGTTCGAATGACGGTGGACTCACATGGACAGGGGCAGGAACGACTACAGGTGCGACCAGCACGGTCGTCTCAGGTCTCGCAAATGGCACGACCTACGCCTTCCGCGTGCGCGCCGTGAACGTTGCCGGTCAGGGCGTCACGAGTTCGGCAACCTCGGTAACGCCGTCGACCGTTCCGGGTGCTCCGTTGAATCCCACCGCCACCGCCGGTGATGGATCAGTCACCATTGTGTGGGCTGCTCCGGCGACTGACGGTGGCTTGGCAGTCTCGAGTTACATCGTTGAGCAGTCGACCGACGGTGGCCTGACATGGCAGACCGTCGTGACGACCGCCGACCGTTCTGCAGTTGTCGCCGGTTTGGCCAATGGTTCGGTCTACCGATTCCGTATTTCGGCTCGAAACGCTGCTGGCACAGGTTCGTCGGTGTCAGTTTCAGGAGCGATTGCTCCTCGTACCCCCCCGACAGCACCGGTCAATCTCAGCGTTATTGCCTCGGATGGAACTGCTGCACTTGTTTGGGCAGTCCCAACTTCTGATGGTGGTGCGCCGGTGACGTCCTACAACATAGAACGTTCAACTGATGGTGGCCGCACGTGGGCACTAGCCACGACAACTTCAACTACCGGTGCCGTGTTGTCGGGTCTGACGAATGGAACGGCGTATGCCTTCCGTGTCATTGCGGTGAATGCCGCAGGAACGGGTGCACCGAGTTCCCCAGTGACGGCAACTCCGGCGGCAGCGCCGGGAGCGCCGACATCTCTTGTGCTGGTGTCGGGTGATGGGCAAATCGCGTTGTCGTGGTCTGCTCCGATCAGCGACGGTGGCGCATCGATTAGTTCGTACCGTGTCGAGATTTCGTCTGATGGTGGAACGAGTTGGGCGATCGTTGCCTCTGCGGTAACCGTTCGGAACTTCCTTATCGTCGGACTCACGAACGGAACGCCGTATCGATTCCGTGTCACTGCAACAAACGCGATTGGTGCTGGTGCGTCTGCAACTTCGTCAGTTGCGGCAACTCCAGTGACGACGTCTTCGGCGCCGACCAATGTTGTGGCGGTCTCTGGAAATGGCCAGGTGTCGCTGACATGGGTCGCGCCCGTATCGAATGGCGGGGCAAGCATCACGAGTTATCTCGTTGAGTTGTCCCGTGATGGTGGTCGTAGTTGGCAGAACGGCCCAACTTCGGCGACGCCTTCGGTGACCGTGACCGGCCTGACGAATGGAATTGCGTACGTGTTCCGGGCGCGAGCCATCAATGCGGCCGGAACAGGTGCGGCAAGCGTCTGGACGACTGCAGCGCCCGTTGCACCGCCTACGGTTCCCGCCGCTTTGACGACGCAAAGTGCTCCAGGCCAGATCACCGTTCAGTGGACGCCACCAATCGATGATGGAGGCACTTCGATCGTGGGCTACCGACTCGAGCAATCGCTCAATGGTTCAACCTGGACCGACACGATCCAACTCGGACCCGACGTCTTCACCGTTGCTCCGTCGAGTCGTTCATTCTCGGCGTCATCGACAACACCGACCGTCAAGCAATTCGGTGCGGGAGTAATGGCGACATCACTCGGCACCAACTACGTGGTGACAGGGTTGTTGTCGCCCTCTGGTTCCGGTCTCGTCGATGCGACGTCGCTCACTGTGACTGGTTTGCAGCCGGGAACGCGTTACTGGTTCCGTGTGCAGTCCTACTCCGTGGTCGGCGAGAGCCCATGGACCGAAGTCGTAGCGTTCGCTGCGAATCCTCCGAGTTCCGCAGGAGTACCCGCTGTGACAGCGGGTGATGGTTCGGCGACTGTTACTTGGACCCCATCAGCGGATGACGGCGGCAGCCCCGTGACCTATCTCGTTGAGCGATCAATCGATGGAGGACTTACATGGCAGACGGTCGCGACAACCTCGGGAACATCCTTGATCGATGCTCGGTTGGAAAATGGGGTTGCGGTTCTCTATCGAGTGACCGCATCGAACGCGGCTGGTTCAGCAGCTCCGTCGGTCTCAGTCCCCGTTACGCCGCAGGCCACTGCAGTTCCGGTCGAACCGGTTACACCTCCTGAGACATCGCCGGTTGCGGAGCCAGGTTCGGCGCTGCCCTACACGGGCTCGAACGACATCGTGCCGTTTGCGGCCCTGGGTCTGATCCTCCTTCTCCTTGGCGCTGGGGCGAGTCTTTTCGCTCGGCGTCGGGAGCAGGAGAGTCTGGCTAATCCAGAACTGGAGCGAGTTCTCGGCGACTAGGACCTGGGTTCGATGTGACCTGCTTCGTCGAACGCTAAACAAACATAAATTATTCAGAATGGTTACAATGTGGCATGGCCATCGCTGTTCTCGTCATCGTCGTGGGACTCATCGTCGGAGTCGTCATTGAATTAACGCTGTCAAAGCGCCGCGTTGGTGGGCCGACCGAACGGATAGCGATCAACTCGGAAACTCTGTTGCCGTCGACTCCCCGAGCTGCGGAGCCTCGAATTATTGAAGATGGTGAAGGTTTCCGTGTTATCGGGCCAGTGGATTACGACGATGGCGCAGCGGCGCCGTGGGAATCCGACGATGGTCTCGATGAGCCCGACGCGCCGCGGAGTTGAATCGAAGGTTGCTGCGCACAGTCATTAGGCTGAGCGCATCATGAACCCGATGACCGCGAACGAGTTGCGCCGAGCATTCACCTCGTTCTTCGAGGCCCGAGGCCACACGATTGTTCCCTCGGCGAGCCTCATTCCTCACGATCCTGATCTTCTTTTCACCGTCGCCGGAATGGTGCCGTTCAAGCCCTACTTCCTCGGCGAACAACAACCACCGTTCAGTCGGGCCACCACAGTGCAGAAGTGTGTTCGCGCTGGCGGCAAGGATTCCGATCTTGAAGAGGTCGGGCGCGATGCCCGGCATCTTTCGTTTTTCGAAATGCTCGGCAACTTCTCGTTCGGTGACTACTTCAAACACGAAGCCATCCCTATGGCCTGGGACATGGTCACCAATCTCTTTGGTATCGATCCCGAACTGCTTTGGGTCACTTGCCATCTGAGCGATCAAGAAGCTGCCGATATTTGGCGTGACGAGGTTGGCGTAAATCCCGACCGCATCCAGTTCCTCGACGCCGACAATTGGTGGGGCCCACCTGGTGGCCCTCCCGGTCCTTGCGGGCCTTGTTCGGAGATTTATGTCGATAAGGGTGCGGCCTATGGCCCCGATGGGGGGCCCGCTTCCGGCAGCGACGAACGTTTCCTCGAAATTTGGAATCTCGTCTTCATGCAGTTTGCGCGTGACACCGATGGTCACGACACCGAGTTGCCGAAGAAGAACATCGATACCGGAGCCGGTCTCGAACGAATCCTTGGCGTGCTGCAGGGTGTCGATTCGGTCTTTGAAACCGACGTGCTCGCGCCACTGGTGGAAACCGCACAGCGCATCACCAATACTCGTCTGGGGGCAGGGGAGCGTTCCGACATTTCGCTGCGCATCCTCGCCGAGCATGCGCGCACCATGAGCTTCCTTGTGAGCGACGGCGTCTTCCCTTCAAACGAAGGTCGCGGCTATGTGCTTCGTCGCATCATTCGTCGGGCTGTGCGCGAGGCATACCTGCTCGAGGTCGCCGACCTTGTGACGCCGACACTCGTCGATACAACTGTCGAGGTTATGGGTGAGGCGTACCCCGATCTCGTCAAGCAGCAAGACTTTGTGCG
The DNA here is from genome assembly GCA_903867185.1 of uncultured Candidatus Nemicrothrix sp. Taxonomy (GTDB): domain Bacteria; phylum Actinomycetota; class Acidimicrobiia; order Acidimicrobiales; family Acidimicrobilacustridaceae; genus Acidimicrobilacustris. Next base: position 5,274 of record CAIPQK010000067.1, read on the forward strand.
TACCGTGGTTGCGCGTGAAGAGGAACGATTCCGCGCCACACTGAAATCGGGCACTGCGTTGCTCGACACAGAACTCGATCGTCTCGGGCCAGGCGCCACCATCGGCGGTTCGGTCGCCTTCCTTCTTCACGACACGCACGGATTTCCCCTTGAATTGACTCGTGAAATCGCTCTTGAACGCGGTCACGATGTCGACGAAGACGGTTTTGCTACCGAAATGGCAGAGCAACGTCGACGAGCCAAAGACGCTCGAAAAGGCGGCGGTGCTGGCGGTGTCGAAATCTTCGCTGCTATCTCAGCCGAACACGGCTCAACGCTGTTTCTGGGCGATGATTCTTATGTCATTGATGCAACGGTTCTTGCCGTTACCGAAGATTCAATCGTTCTTAACCAGACACCGTTCTACGCCGAATCAGGCGGACAGGTGGGCGACATCGGCGTCATCACCTCGCCGACTGGTCGGGCCCGCATCGTTGAAACGATCTATGGCGCCCCCGGTGTTGTGCGACATCGTTTCGAGGTCCTCGAAGGCGATATCGAAGTCGGTCAAACCGTCAATGCGGTCATCGATGGCGAACGCCGCGATGCAATCAAGCGCAATCACACCGCAACGCATCTTCTCCATTGGGCGTTGCGCGAAACGCTTGGCGATCACGTGAAGCAGCAAGGTTCACTTGTCGGGCCCGATCGTCTTCGTTTCGACTTCTCTCATTACGACGCGTTGAGCGACGATGAAATCATTGCGATCGAAGACCTTGTCGCGGCCGACATTCTAGAAAATTCTCCTGCCCGCCATTATGAAACCACGAAGGAAAAAGCAGAAGCGAGCGGAGCGATTGCCTTCTTCGGCGACAAATACGGCGACGTCGTCAAGGTTCTTGAAGCTGGTCCTCACTCAACCGAATTGTGTGGCGGCACGCATGTAAAAGCCCTCGGCGATATTGGTCCGGTGAAGATCATTAGCGAAGCTTCTATTGGTTCGAATATCCGTCGCATCGAAGCGGTATCGGGCACTGGTCCCATCGAGCGTCTGCGCGAAGACGAACGTCGCATTAAGGCGGCTGCCGATGCCATGGGTGTGGCCACCGACGAACTTGTCGACGCCGTCGAGCGTCGCGTCGCTGAAGTGAAAGAACTTCGCACGCGCATCCGTGATCTCGAGCGCCAGGCTGCCGCTGGTCGTTCCGGTGAACTCGCCGATCTCGCTATCGATGGCATCGTTATCGAGCGTGTCGACGGGCTCGACCGTGACGGCGTTCGCGATCTTGCCGTTGCCATTCGCGATCGTGCGGGCATTAAGGCTGTTGTGCTCGGGACTGCGCCTGAAGGTGGCGGCGTCACAATCGTTGCTGCAGTTGCTGCCGACTCCGGTCTCAATGCTTCAGAACTCATTTCCGATGCGGCAAAGAAAGTGAAGGGCGGCGGCGGTAAGAGCGCCGACCTCGCAGTTGCCGGCGGCAAGGACCCCGAAGCGCTCGACGAAGCCCTCGAACTTGTTCGGGCG
>CAIPQK010000068.1 GCA_903867185.1 uncultured Candidatus Nemicrothrix sp.
CAACGAGTCCGATCATGCCGGGGCGATCGTCGTTGCGAACCACGAGCATGTGATTGGCCGGCGGAACGTCGACGCGGTGATCGTCCACCATCACGAGACGAGCTTCGCCATCGAGACCCATGAGGGTGCCGGCGAGTGAATGAGCGCCACCACGGAGGGTGATGAGGTTCACGAAGTTATGCGCCGTAGTCGTAGTGGTTTCGGTAACAGTGATGCCACGCTCTTCGGCCATCTTCGGTGCGTTCACGTACGACACCGGATCATCGCTGATTCGACCAAAGAAACCCTTGAGCAACGACAGCGTCAGGATGCGCGTGTCGTAGCCGCCGATTTCGCCTTCATAGGAAATCTCGAGCGACTCAACACCAGTGGCGAGTCCGCCGAAAGTTGCACCGAGACGTTCAGCAAGTGAAAGGAACGGACGAACCGTTTCGCTCGCCTCAGCGGCGTTCACGTTCACGGCAAACGGAACAAACTCGCCGGCAAGAGCGAGACCAACCATTTCGGCAATGGTATCGCCGGCTTTGTCCTGGGCTTCGTGCGTGCTGGCCCCGAGATGCGGAGTGACAACAACCTCGGGAAGTTCGAACAACGGAGATTCGGTAGTGGGTTCCTTATCGAACACGTCGATGGCTGCACCGCCAACATGACCAGAACGGATGGCGTCGGCAAGGTCGCTTTCAACGATGATGCCGCCACGAGCGACATTCACAATACGAATGCCCTTCTTGGCTTTGGCTAAACGCTCGGCATTAATGAGACCAACAGTTTCGGGCGTCTTGGCCACATGCAGCGTGACGAAGTCAGAAACAGCAAGGAGCGTGTCGAGATCGACGATGTCGATGTTCATCTTTCGCGCCATCTCGGGAGCAACGAAGGGGTCGTAGGCGACGATCTTCATACCGAAGGCCATCGCGCGTTGGGCAACAAGCTTCCCAATGCGGCCGAGTCCGACAACACCGAGGGTCTTGTCAGAAAGTTCAACGCCGGTCCAGCGACTGCGTTCCCACCGGCCGGCAACAAGGGCGGCATGGGCTTGAGGAACATTGCGGGCCATCGAAAGCAACAACGCCATGGTGTGTTCGGCGGCTGAAAGAATGTTCGACTGCGGCGCGTTCACAACCATCACACCGCGTTCGGTGGCGGCCGCAGTGTCGACATTGTCGAGACCAATACCGGCGCGGCCAACCACAATCAGATCGGTTCCAGCAGCGAGCACCTCAGCGGTGACATCGGTGGCCGAACGGATGATGAGCGCGTGAGCTCCCTTGATGGCCTCGATCAGTTGCTCGGGGCTTAGGCCCTCCTGCACATCGACGGTGTGGCCAGCAGCGCGGAGGCGGTCGAGGCCGCCGTCAGCGATGGTTTCAGTAACAAGGATCCGTGCCATAGGGGTCCATCCTTACGGGCGCAACGGCGAGTCGCCAACCCGGTTGCGGGGAACGTCAGAGATGAGCGATGTCGACCGGTTCGACATCGTCAGCAAGATCGAAGCCAAGCACCTTGCTGTAGAAGTACGCCTCGGCTTCAAGGGCTCGCTTGATCGTGGCGGCTTGGCGGAATCCGTGCTGTTCGCCTTCGAATTCAAGGTACGCCCACGGCACGCCGTTGGCATCGAGCGCCTCAATAATCATCTGCGATTGGTTCGGCGGAACAATTTCGTCTTCGAGCCCCTGCAGAACGATCAGCGGACATTCGAGGTCTTCGACATGATGGATCGGAGAACGCTCGGCGTAGATATCGCTACGAGCTGGCCATGGTCCGACGAGTGAATCGAGATAGCGAGCTTCAAACTTGTGCGTGTCACGGGCCAGGGCTTCGAGATCGGCCACGCCGTAGAGACTGCAGCCAGCCGCGAAAACGTCGCGGAATGTGAGCGCGCTCAACGTGGTGAAACCACCAGCGCTTCCACCGCGGATTATGAGTCGATCCCGATCAGCATCACCGCGGTCGATAAGAAGTCGAGTCGCGGCGATGGAATCATCGACATCGACAATCCCCCACTCGCCAATGAGACGACGACGATACGAACGGCCGTAACCAGTGGAGCCGCCGTAGTTGACGTCGACAACACCGAAGCCGCGTGAGGTCCAGAACTGCACGCCAAGGTTCAGCTGCGGACGAGCAGCCGACGTGGGTCCACCGTGACTCAGAACAATGAGCGGCGCGCGCTCGTGGTCGGGCGCTGTGAAGTCCGGGTTTGTTGGCGGGTAGTACAGACCGTGGGCGAACCGATCACCCGAGGTTGCGAACGTGATCGGCTCAGGCGTGGAGTACCACTCAGCGCCGATGCCCAAATCGCGTGTGGGCCGCAAGGATGCCGATAAAACTGAGGTCGAACCATCGATATCGGGCTTCGAAGGAATGTCGAGGACCGCGACGACGGCTTCGGAGGTTGGCGACGCTCCGACAACAACTGCGCCGTAACCAAACGCGCGCACCGAAGAAAACGCGGTGAACGGCGACTCGAGCGGAACCATCGCACCACCGCCGGCGGGAATGACACCTAAATGATCGATTCCGAGCCTGAACCAGGCAACGAGAATACGCCCGTCGGCAAGGACCGCGTAGCGAGAGTTATCGAATACCCAATGCGGCACACCGATTTCCGCTTCGACCGGCGCAATCGGAAGTGCTTCGGCAATAACACCATTCGCAACGAGTTCATGAACTGCTTCAGCGGTGACTCGGTAAAGGTTCCACCAATCGGTGCGATCCGAGATGAACAACAACGAGCCATCGGGCGCCCATTCAGGCTGCGTAATGGATTCGTCACGACCACCAGCAACAACGCGAGTATCTCCAACAACGATTTGTCCGTCATCGGATTGATCGTCATACATCGACGCGATGCAGAGTTCGGTGCCATCCCACGGCATATCGGGATGATTCCAGCGGAACCACGTGAGCACGTTGCCGGAAGGATTCACGCGCGGTGCAGCTACAAAGTCTGAACCGGAAACGAGAACCACTGGTTCGGCCGGTTCCCCGTTGTGATGCACGCGCACCGCAACGATTTCGTTGATTGGTTCGGCGTCGGCGCGTTCGTGTCGTTCTCGTATACACACAACCCAGCGCCCATCGGCAGTGAATCGGCCATCGGCATAACGATCACCGTGACGCTCAGCCGGTTCAGGTGTGAGAGGCGTTGGGGTCGAGGTGCCAGCAGCCAAGCGATAGAGCCGTTGGTCGGTCCAATTCACGAACACGACATCGGAATCATGCAGCCACCATGCCCCGCCGCCGTATTCGTGGACTCGAGTGCGCGCTCCGAATCCATCGGGCAGGACATCAACCGCTCCGCCTCCAGGATGATGACGGACCAGCTGCACTCGTCCACCCTCTTCGGGTCGAGCTTCACTCCACCAGACATCGCCGCCGCCGACGAAAACCTCGCCGATAGAGACTGATTTGGAGACGATGAGATCGGCGGTGATCGGCGAAGACCACGAACCGAACGGTGCAGTTGTCATGAATTGATCAGCTGCTCTTTGCGACGAGTTCCGCTATGCGGCCGATGCCTTCGACGATGTCAGCATCACTGACAGCGAAGGAAATACGGACATACCCCGGCGCATCAAACGCTTCACCGGGAACAAGCGCAACCTTTGCCTGGTCCAGAATGACCTCGCACAGTTCCGAAGTTGTTGTTGGCGTTACACCGCCGAAATTACGACCGAACAAACCTTCCATCGAGGGAAACGCATAGAACGCACCTTGGGGAACCATGCAGGTGACACCGGGAATGTCATTGAGTAGCCCATGGATGAGAATCGCACGACGCGCAAATGCTTCCCGCATTTCCTCGACACATTCGAGACCACCTTCGAGCGCGGCGATTGCAGCACGCTGCGAAACGTTGGCGACATTCGAGGTGGAGTGCGACTGAAGGTTCGTTGCGGCTTTGATGAGATCAGCTGGCCCAATCATCCAGCCGACACGCCAACCCGTCATGGCATAGGTCTTCGCCACGCCATTGAGGATCACGCAGGTGTCGGCAAGACCAGGAACCTCGGCAAGGATCGATGTGAACACGTTGTCGTCGAAGGTGAGGTGTTCGTAGATCTCGTCGGTGATGACCCAAATGCCGTGCTTGAGGGCCCACTCACCGATCGCACGAACTTCTTCGGGCGGGTACACCGCACCAGTTGGATTCGAAGGCGAAACAAAGACAAGCGCTTTGGTCTTGTCGGTACGCGCGGCTTCGAGCTGTTCAACCGTGACGCGAAAGCCCGACTCGACATCGGTCGGAAGAACAACCGAAACGCCACCGGCTAACGCGATGGGCTCGGGATAGGTGGTCCAGTACGGCGCCGGAAGCAGAACTTCATCGCCAGGGTTCAACAGTGCTTCGAAGGTGTTGTAAACGGCATGCTTTCCGCCATTAGTGACGAGCACCTGACTGGGCGAGACCACAACATTGGAATCACGGAGCGTCTTGGCCGCAATCGCTTCTTTCAGTTCCGGCAATCCGGCAGCCGGCGTGTAGCGATGGTTCTTGGGATCGCGCGCGGCGTCAATCGCGGCCTCGACCACATGGGCCGGTGTGGGAAAGTCAGGCTCGCCTGCACCAAATCCGATGACGGGCTCGCCCGCGGCCTTCAGGGCCTTCGCTCGGGCGTCGACCGCAAGGGTCGCTGATTCGGTGATGGCGGAGACTCGGCGAGAAAGGCGCTCTGGGGCCATGGGGGAAGTCCTCGGATCGACTGATGTTGGCGCCCGAACGCTACCGGTTCAGCGGCCCTCCCCTGCAGCGAATTCGATGTGACTCACGGCGTAACGCAACCACCCGCCCGAGATGCGACGATGGAGAGGTGAGCGCATCCCCCATCATCATCCCCACTGACCTCCTTCCTGCCGATGGCCGCTTTGGCTGCGGCCCCTCGAAGGTCCGCCCCGAGGCCGTTGCCGCCCTTGCCGAAGCCGGCCGCGAGTACCTCGGCACTAGCCACCGACAAGACACCGTCAAGTACATGGTGAGCCGCCTGCGCAACGGTCTGGCCGAGATGTTCGCCCTTCCCGATGGTTACGAGATCATGCTCGGCAACGGTGGCTCCACCGTGTTCTGGGACATCGCCACGTTTGGCCTGATCGATCGACGCAGCCAACATCTCACCTTCGGCGAGTTCTCCTCGAAGTTCGGTCAAGCCGCCGCCGCAGCGCCATTCCTCGATGACCCGGTCATCATCAAGAGCGAAGTCGGCACACATCCGCTTCCAATCGTCGACGATGCAATCGACACGTACGCGCTCACTCATAACGAAACGTCAACTGGTGTCTCGATGCCTTTGGTGCGCCCCGCTGGCTCCGAAGGCAAAGCACTCGTACTCGTCGATGCAACATCAGCCGCCGGTGGCCTCCGCTTCGATGCTTCACAGACCGATGTCTATTACTTCGCACCGCAGAAGTGCCTTGCCTCCGATGGTGGCCTCTGGCTCGCAGCCGTCTCCCCCGCCGCGGTCGAACGTATTGAGCGCATCGGCGCCTCGGGTCGTTGGATCCCTGAATCACTCAGCCTCACGACAGCGCTCGACAACTCACGCAAAGACCAGACCTACAACACGCCGGCACTCGCAACAGTGTTCCTTGCCGTTCAGCAAGTCGAATGGGTGAACGACAACGGTGGCCTGCACTTTGCCGCGTCGCGTTGCGACCGTTCCGCCGAAATTATGTACTCGTGGGCCGAAGCTTCTTCCTATGCGTCGCCGTTTGTCGCGAATCCAGATGAGCGCAGCCATGTCGTTGCCACCATTGATTTCGACGA
>CAIPQK010000069.1 GCA_903867185.1 uncultured Candidatus Nemicrothrix sp.
CTCTGGGCTGAATCCATTATCTCTGGCAGCGAGCTCGACGCTCGCGGCGAGTCTCTTGACATCCCACTCCCAGGGACCCGGAAGCGTTTCATCGAAGTCGTTGACATCGAACAAAAGGTTGCGCTCAGCCGAAGCGAAAAGTCCGAAGTTTTGGAGGTGGGCATCGCCGCAAACTTGGACATTAAGACCACTGACTGGGGTCGGTGCAAGGTCCGCAGCCATCACCGCTGCGGCACCTCGGTAGTACGTGAAGGGCGAAGCAACCATTCTCCCCCATCGAAGCGGAATGAGATCGGGGAAGCGACGTCGATTCTGATCTTCGAGAATCGCCATCGGGCTTCGACGAGAAGTCGGCGCAGTCCAACCCGAATGCGAAGAACGCGTCGCCATCTTTCGACGTGAGCGGCCCTGCTGGCGACGTTCTTCTCTTGTCATCAGTTCGCCACCGGTGTGCATGAGTGGGCGAAGCGCCGCCGGCGCACCTGCAACACGCTCATCGAAGGTCATAACCCCACCGTACTTGCGGTGTGGGCGTGATGACGGGCCACCACAATTGTGTAAGTTCAATGGATGAGCGAGATGGAAGTTCTCACTTGGTCCCTGTTCGGAGACGCAGCCTTCGAACTAGCCACGATGATCGACGATGACGGCTATCGCCCCGACTTGATCCTCTCGATTGCTCGAGGTGGGTTACCGATCGGCGGTGCCCTCTCCTATTCACTGGGCGTCAAAAATACGCACGTGATGAATGTCGAGTACTACACCGGCAAGGGTGAGCGGCTCGAGTTCCCAGTCATCCTTCCGCCACCGCTGACATTGGTCGATATTGAATCTTCAAAGGTGCTGATTTGCGACGATGTGGCCGATACCGGCCACACCCTGAAGATGGTTGTGGAACACGTTGCATCGCAGGTTGGTGAGGTTCGAACCGCTGTCGTGTATCAGAAGCCGATTTCAGTTATCGATTGCACCTACGTTTGGCGCCACACGGATCGCTGGATCGACTTCCCATGGTCAAACAAGTCAGCGCTTGTCAATCCTCACGAATCTGATCGCCACGACTGACTCGTTAGCGCTCTTCACGTTCATAGGGTTTACCAAGAGCAGCCGGAGCACCGAGTTGCCTTCGTGATGCCGTGTTCGAGACCACAACAAGAACCACGATTGTCATCACGTACGGCAGCGCAGTGAGCAGCGCAGTTGATATGTGAATACCCCGCGCCTGCAACGTGAGCCCCAGGCTGGAGAGCGCACCAAAGAGATACGCGCCGATCAGGGTGAGATCGGGACGCCAGAATCCGAAAATGACCAGAGCCAGAGCGATCCAGCCTTGCCCTGCGGTCATACCATCGACCCATGTCGGAACAATCATGAGCGAGAAGCAAGCTCCGGCAATCCCGGCGAATGATCCCCCGAATATGACATGGAAATAGCGGTACCGAGAGACGGAAATTCCAACAGAATCAGCGGTCTGTGGGGATTCGCCGACAGCACGAAGGTGGAGACCAGCGCGGGTTCGGAACAAATAGAACGAGGCGGCGACCACGAGAACCCAAGAGAAATATGTCAACAACGTTTGGTGAAACAAGATCGGGCCCACCACAGGAACTCCGGAAAGACCAAAGACGTCGATCTTCCCGAACTGATGCTTCACCGGCGTCTGACCAAGCTGCCAGATGCCAGCAAGGTAAGACGAGAGTCCGGCGGCGCCGGCGAAAATAGTGAGCGCTAGGCCCGAAATGATTTGATTCACCCGCAGAGTGATCGTGAGGAACGCGTGAATCGATGCGCCAAGTCCTGCTGCAATCATTGCTGCGACGATTGCAAGCGGGAGCACAACGATGGCGGGCCCGCCGACATTCGTAGACACCCACGCCGCCGCTACTGCGCCGAGAAGCATCATTCCCTCGACCCCAAGGTTGAGAACACCGCTGCGCTCAGCGAGGAGCTCCCCCAGACTCGCGAAGACAAGCGGGGTGCCGTAGAAAATGGCCGACGCCATGATGATGACGAAAAGATTGTCGTTAACACTCATGATGCTTCCAAGATGTTTACGCCCGCAGGTGTGCGCACCGAACGGGTGATCCGGTAGCGAGCAAGGACTTCGCCGCCCAACGTGCAAAACAGGATCAAACCTTGGAGGACTCCTACGAGTCCGGCTGGGAAATCAGGACCTCGAAGCGCATATCCCGCATTCGTAATTCCCCCCAACAGCACTGCGACGAACACAACAGCGACTGGGTTCAGTCTCGCAAGCGCTGCTACGACAATTCCGGCGTATCCAAAACCAGACTGTTGGAGACCCTTCGGGTCGAGGACGTGGCGGAAGTTACCAATATCGGCAGCACCACCAATTCCAGCAAGAGCACCCGACAGCGCGGCGACTGCGACCACTATTCGAGTCGGTTTCATTCCTGCATAACGGGCAGTTGTGGGCGCACCGCCGACGACACGCATCTCAAATCCAAACCGGGTCTTGCGTTGCAAAACGTAAAGCCAGCCCGCAATAACCATTCCAAGGACGAAACCAAACGGAACGATGATCGAACCGAAATCAAGATTTGGCCACCAAGATCCGACAGGAAGGATCTTTCCTTTCGGAAAGACTGCTCCACTACCTGTGAGTTCTCTCCAAAACGAGTTCGAATCGAAAATGAGATATGTGGCTATCACCGCTGCGACGTAGTTCAGCATTAGCGACGTGATGATTTCGTTGGTCTTAAATCTTGCTTTGAGGATTCCTGGAATGAGTCCCCAAAGTCCTCCGCCAACAGCACCGAAGATGACCATTGCTGCGACTGAGAGGATCCCAGGAGCATCTGCCCCTAGCTTCAGGGCGATCCCGGAACCGAAAATCGCTCCCATAACGAACTGACCCTCGCCACCGATATTGAAGAAGCCAATCCGGAAGGCAACTGCGGCACATAGACCTGTAAAAAGTAGTGGCGTCGCTGAGATCAGAGTTCCGGTGAACGCACCCTCGGAGAGAAAGGCTCGATCGAGGATTCGACCGTAGACAGAGAGAGCGTTCTGCCCCGTCGCAAACAGAACGATGGCGCCTACGAGAAGGGCAGCAAGAAACGAACCCACCGGCACCGCCCACGGCAACCATTTCGGGAGATTGCTTCGAGGTTCGAGACGAAGGCCAAAGCGACTCATGCGGACACATCCAACTGTCCGCCCATAAGCATCCCGATCCGCTGTGCATCGGCCTCAGCGCGATCGAACGTGTCCAAGATGCGACCTTCGTACATAACTGCTATTCGGTTCGAAAGGGCAAGAACTTCATCGAGGTCTTCGCTCACAAGAAGTACCCCGACACCTGACTCAGCTGCATCGATCAACAATTGATGAACAGTCGCTACCGCTCCGACATCGAGACCTTGACTTGGAGACGCGATCACGAGAACTTTCGGATCGCCAGACATTTCGCGCGCAAGAAGAACCTTCTGCACATTTCCGCCCGACAATCTGCGTGTTGGTGTTGTTTCGGAAGGGGCTCGAACATCGAACTGCTCCATCAAATCGCGACCTTGGGCGTCAATTACTGATTGCCGAATGAACGGGGGTCGGGCAACTGGCGGACGGCGGAAATTCTTGAGTGCCATGTTCTCGGCAATTGTGAGATCGGGAGCGAGACCGGTACCCATTCGGTCCTGCGGAACGTACGAGACACCGAGTCGAATCGGGTGCCGGGTGCTTCCGTTTTCGAGAGATTCGCCGTCGACACAGATTGAACCCGATCCGGCCCGACGAAGGCCGGCCAGGATCTCCACCAGCTCGCGTTGTCCGTTACCAGCAACACCAGCGACACCTAAGATCTCGCCCGCGCAAACGTCAAGAGACACTCCCTCGAGCGCCTTGAGACCTCGGTCGCCCACCGCATGTAGGTCATTGATCTCGAGGACAACCGGGCCTAGACGAGATGAACTATCCACGATTGCGCCCGCGGAACGTTTTACTGATTCAACATCGCGGCCAATCATGAGACTTGCAAGTGCACTCACGTCGTTTTCGCTCGTCGTCTCGAAACTTCGCCCGTGGCGCAGCACCGTCACCCGGTCTGCAATCGAGGCAACTTCTCCGAGCTTGTGAGAAATGAAAACGATACTGCGGCCACTACGGGCCATCGTCTGAAGCGTCACACCGAGTCTCTCGGATTCGAGTGGACTGAGAACTGCAGTCGGCTCGTCAAAGATAAGGACTCGAGCGTCGCGGTAGAGAACTTTGATGATCTCAACGCGTTGCTGTTCACCGACTGAGAGCTGCCAAATCTTTGCTCGAGGATCGACTGGTAGATCGAATGACTCGCTGATCTCCACCACTCGTTCTTCGACCTTTTTCAGGTCGAATCTCCCGCCGACCGGATCGTGACCCGTGCCGAGAGCAATATTCTCGGCCACCGAAAAGGTGGGGATGAGGCGGAAGTGTTGATGCACCATGCCTATGCCCGCGGCTATCGCATCACGTGGAGACTGGAAATCGACAGGGACTCCTGCAACCTCCATCCATCCATCATCTGGCCGATAGAGACCGGTGAGAATGTTGGAGAGAGTGGTCTTTCCTGCTCCGTTTTCACCAAGGAGCGCGTGAACCTCGCCGACGCGCACGTCGAAGGTGACATCTTCGTTGGCGATGACCCCCGGAAATTTCTTCGTGACGTGAAAAGCAGCCACCGCCGGAGCGGTGACTGCTTCCACGAATGCGTCCTGAGTCACAGTTCGGACAGTATCCCGATCAGCCCTTGGGGCTACCGGTGGTGCCCTTAACGAAGTAACTCATTGTGTAGAGGTCCTTCATTGAGAGCGTTTGGCCCTTCGTGATGACGGTCTTGCCGTCTTGGTCCTGACGATCGGCGAGACCCCAGTACCAACCGAAGGCATCTGCCTTGCCGGCTTTCGCCTTGGTGATCTCTGCATCCATCAGCGTCTTGGTTCCGGCAGCGACGGTCGAACCGTACGGTGCGAGACCAGCGAAGTTGTCAGCGATCGTGCCGTAGTAGTTGTTCTGCTTCCAGGTGCCGTCGATGACCTTGTTGATTTCTGACAGCTCAAACGGGCCCCAGTTGTAGGTGCCGGCGGTCTGCCAAACGGAGCTGTATGAGCCCGACTGGTCAGAGTCGTAACCGAACCATGGAAGGTTGCTTGCCTTCGCAACCTCGCCTGCTGATGGGCTGTCTTGATGCGAGAAGAGAACATCAGCGCCTGCAGCGACGAGAGATTCCGCCGACTTACGCTCGACTGCTGGGTCGAACCACGTCTTGGTCCAAACCACGTTGACCTTTGCCGCCGGATTCACCGACTGAGCGCCAAGCGTGAATGCGTTGATGCCGCGAATCACCTCGGGAATGGGGAACGGTGCCGAGACGCCAATGGTGTTGTTCTTTGTCGCCTTACCAGCGGCAATTCCGGTCACGTAGAGGGCATCCTCGCCAGCGCCGTAGAACTCGTTGTAGTTCGATGCAACTGTCTGTCCGAGGGTGATCGAATCGCCAGTGGCCATTTCGAACTTCACCTTCGGGTTGGCTGTTGCAGCGGCCTGCATGGCGTCCTTGAATCCATAGGACGTCGCAAAGATAACGGTGTTGCCATCTTTGATGAGGTCGTTGATGACCTGGGCAACCTCAGGACCTTCAGGAACATTTTCCTTGTACGTCGTCTGAATCTTCGAACCGAGTTTGGTTTCTACGAATTTGCGACCGGCATCGTGTGCCTGAGTCCATCCACCATCGTTGACGGGTCCGACGTAGATCCACGCGGCCTTAATGGTGCCGCCACTACTTCCAGAAGAACTGCTCTTGCTGCATGCCGTGGC
>CAIPQK010000070.1 GCA_903867185.1 uncultured Candidatus Nemicrothrix sp.
GGTTTCGTCACCATCATCATCGCCCAGGTGATGTTCTCGGTCAGTTACGTCGCCACCACGGTGCGCGCTCGAATTCGCGGTTTCGACTGGCGCCTTGAAGAAGCCGCGCTTGATCTTGGAGCGTCGTCGTTTCGAACATTCCGCAAAATCACCCTTCCGCTCATCGCTCCGGGCGTCGTTGCAGCTGCGATGCTCACCTTTGCTCTTTCACTCGATGACTTCATCATCACCTATCTGAACTCAGGCCTCGAAAACACGTTCCCCATCCAGATCTGGAACATGAAACGCTCGAAGATCCCAGTGCAGATCAATGTTTTCTCAACTGCGTTACTCGTCATCAGCGTGATTCTCGCCATCACGGTCGTCGTTGGTGGCAATCGTCGATCACAGAAACTGGCCGGATTGAGCGAAGTCTCCGGCACATCGCTCACCTCCTGAACGATTCCTTTGGCCGTGATTGCCGAATGGCCGGCACCGGGCAAGAATCATCCCGACGATCAATGGCACGCCCGATACTCGGGCGGTCTCTCTCGGGAGCAACTCATGAGCCGGACCCCTGCGGAACTCCGACAGCTCGCCCAGTCCCATTTATGGGGACACTTCAGTCGGCTCGACCCCGGTGACGGCGGTGCCCCCATCATCGAACGCGGCGACGGCTGCTGGGTATGGGACGTTGAAGGAAAGCGTTACCTCGACGGACTCGCAGGTTTGTTCACCGTCCAGATCGGTCACGGCCGCAGCGAACTCGGCGAGGCCGCAGCGAAGCAATCTGCCACGCTTGAGTACTTCCCCATCTGGACCTACGCCCACCCAAACGCGATTGAACTCGCGACACGACTTGCGCACCTTGCGCCGGGCGATCTCAATCGCGTCTTCTTTACGACTGGCGGCGGCGAAGCGGTCGAGTCAGCCTGGAAACTCGCGCGTCAGTACTTCAAGCTTCGTGGCGAACCGTTGCGCACAAAAGCGATCACTCGCTATCTCGCGTATCACGGCACGACAATGGGAGCGCTCTCGCTTACCGGCGTCCCTGCATTCCGCCAAATGTTTGAACCGCTCGTACCTGGTGTCGGTCGCGCCGCTAACACCAACCGCTATCGCTGCAACATGTGCGCAGGCGATAGCGCTTGCAACCTCGGATGCGCTGACGACATCGAAACGATGATCCTGCGCGAAGGCCCCGACACAGTGGCGTGCGTTTTTGTTGAACCCGTGCAGAACGCCGGTGGTTGTTTCACTGCTCCCGATGAGTACTTCACTCGAGTTCGTGAGATTTGTGATCGTTACGGAATTCTCATGATCAGCGATGAAACTATTTGCGCATGGGGTCGCCTTGGTGCGATGTTCGCTTGTGATCGCCTCGGCTATGTCCCCGACATCATCACTTCAGCAAAGGGACTCACCTCGGGTTATTCACCGCTCGGCACCATGATCGTGAGCGATCGCATCGCCGAACCTTTCGCCGAAGAGGGCGTTTCATTCCTCCACGGATTCACCTTCGCTGGCCACCCCGTGAGTTGTGCGGTAGCTATGGCCAACCTCGATGTGATCGAGCGCGAAGGCATCATCGACCATGTGCTCGCCAATGAAGCCGCGTTCCGCGCGACCCTCGAAAAACTTCTTGATCTTCCGATCGTTGGCGATGTCCGCGGTATGGGGTTCTTCTACGGCATCGAACTCGTGAAGAACGCAACAACACGCGAAACCTTCAATGCCGAGGAATCAGAACTTCTCCTTCGAAGTCATCTTTCGAAACGGCTTCTTGAACTCGGTCTCGTTTGTCGGGCTGATGACCGCGGCGAACCCGTCATTCAGGTTTCGCCTCCGCTCATTGCTGGTCAAGATGAGTTCGACGAACTTGAACGAATCATCCGCATTGCTCTTATTGAAGCGATCGACATTCTCGCCGAAGCCGGCACACCGGTCGCCTTGTCGTAGCGGGATCAGCACTCGAGCCCGAAGTCGAGCGCCCAACTTCCTCGCTTAGGAGAGCGCTGCGATCGATTCGCTCAGCGCAAAAACGCACTGGTCGAGTTGCGCATCGGTCGTTACGAACGGTGGGCAAAACGCAATCGTTGAAAGCCCAATGGGGCGAGCGATCACGCCACGCTTCATCATTTCGTTACGTACCGCAGGTGCCGACAGACCCGGTTGAAGTTCTGCACTCCAAATGCCGCCGACACCTCGAGTCTCAACAATTGCTCCTGATGCGCTCAATGCCGTGAGTCCGCCACCAATTCGTTCAGCTATCGCCGGAATGCGATCGAACAGGTTCTCCTCAAGCAGAATCGCTGTGTTTGCTAATGCTGCCGCGCACGCACTGGGGTGACCGCTGTAGGTGTAGCCATGACGAAGGATGTATGTCGGGTCAGCTTCAAGAACCTCGAGCACCGCATCGCCCACGACAACACCGCCAAGAGGCAGGTAGCCAGAGGTGCAACCTTTTGCGAACGTGATCATGTCCGGAACAACGCCGTAGTGCGATGCGGCAAACCAAGTTCCAAGACGGCCAAAGCCGGTGATGACTTCATCAAAAATCAACAGCACGCCATACTCGTCACACAGTTCGCGCAAACGAGCGAGATACCCATCGACTGGCGGAAACACGCCTCCGGCCCCTTGCACAGGTTCGGTGATCACCGCCGCGATCTTCGAACCCGAACGAACAAAAAGTTCCTCGATCTCACCAATGTCATGCGCCGACACCTGATGCACGGTGTCGAGAAGCGGACCAAAGCCCTGCTGATTGAGTGGAAGCCCTTGCACCGACACGCCGCCGTAGGCAACGCCGTGGTAGGAGTTCACACGACCTACAAACTCGTTTCTTTCAGGGTTGCCCTTCAGCGAATGGGTGAGCCGCGCCAATTTCAGTGCAGTCTCGACTGCTTCAGAACCTGATGACGTGAAGAAGATTCGACAATCGTCCATCGGTGCTGCAGCGGCAACGAACGCCGCGAAGGTTTCCACCGTCTCGTTCGTAAAAATATCGAACGTGTTGTAATTCTCGAGCACCGCCATTTGCGACGCGACCTGATCGACAATTTCCCAGCGACCGTGACCAACGTTGCAGTACCAAAGGCTGGCCAGCGCGTCGATGTATTCGTTGTCTTGGTTATCCCACACCAGCGCGCCTTCGCCACGAGTGATCGTGACGAACTCTTCGGCGGCAGCACCAGGGCGAGCGAACGGATGGAGAAACGGGCTTCTCGACACGATGACCTCGAATGACGAAGGGTGAAGTCCCAGTCTCCCACGATCGCTAGCCTCGTTCTGTGGGTACTGAGCAACTAACAAATCGCCGGGCGGTCTATCCCGGCTCTTTTGATCCACCCACGATCGCCCATGTGCACTTGGCCCAAACCGCCATCAGCCAACTCGGCCTTGACCGCGTTGATTTCGCCATCTCGTCGACAACGCTCGGCAAAGACGATTCCCATCTCACGCCGATCAACGAGCGTGTCGATGAACTTCGCTCCATTGCCGAAGGCGACCATCGCCTCGGGGTCGTCGTCACCGCTCAGAGTCTTCTCGCCGATATTTCCGAGGGCTACGACGTCATCATCCTCGGCGCCGACAAATGGCAGCAGGTGCTCGATCCGGTTTGGTACGGGGACTTCGACGCGCGAACACAAGCGCTGTTGCGCCTTCCACTTGTTGCACTCGCTCCCCGACCACCATGGCCGATGCCGGACGACGACCCTTCTGCCGAACCACCGGCCGGCGTCGCTGTCGTGATCCTCGACACCGACCCGGCGCATCATCCCGTTTCGGCCACCGAAGTTCGAGCCGGACGCGAAGAGTGGCGGGCAACACGAGGCCCAGACGACAAGTGAGCGATACGGTCAGGCCATGAAGGTTGCGGCCGTTCAAATGAAATGTTCGCCTGAACAGTCCGACAACTTTTCGCGTGCAGCTTCATTTATTCGCACAGCAGCACAACAAGGCGCCGAATTAGTGGTGCTTCCCGAACTTTTTGCATCGCTTGGCCGAACCTCGCATATGCGAGAGATTGCCGAACCGCTCGATGGCGCGACGCTGGCCTGGGCGCAATCGACTGCGCAAACAAGCAAGTGCGCACTCATTGCCGGTTCATTTATCGAACGAGATGGCGATGCGTTGTTCAATACTTCAATCGCTGTTGGTGCCGACGGTTCGCTGCTCGGCAGTTACCGCAAAATCCATTTGTTCGATGTCGACATCGAAGGGGCCCGATCCAAGGAGTCCGACACGTTCTCGAGTGGCACCGAACCGGTTGTTGTCGATATCAATGAACTGCGCGTCGGGCTTACGATTTGTTACGACCTTCGCTTTCCCGAACTGTTTCGGGCCGAAGCCGACCAGGGCGCCGACATCATCGTTGTTCCCGCAGCATTCACAGAAGCAACCGGCCGTGACCATTGGGAACTGTTGCTACGCGCGAGGGCGGTTGAGAACCAAACGATGATCATCGCGGCAGCGCAATGGGGAACCAGCCCCGACGGCACCGAACGTCATGGCCATGCATTGATCATTGATGCATGGGGTCGAGTGCTGGCTGACGCTGGGCCCGAAGGCGACACCATCGCCGAAGCCGAATTCGATGCGGCTGCTCAATCAGAGATTCGTAAGCGACTTCCGGCGCTTACGCATCGGCGACTCAACCGCTGAACATCGCCAGCCACTGTTCTGGCGTCTTGGGCCGGAACACGAAGTTCGCATGACGGGTTTCACCCATCGATGCTGACGGTGCTGCGGAATAGAGATGGCCCGGAAACAGAATTGAATCGTCAGGAACCTTGGCCAATTTCTGCGTGAGGCTTTCGTACAACGCCAACGGATCGCCTCCGGGAAGATCAGTACGGCCGCATCCTTCAAGAAACAGCGTGTCGCCCGAAACCAATGCTCCGTCGAGCATGAAGCATTGGCTGCCCGGAGTGTGCCCTGGGGTGTGAATGAGTTCAATCGGAATGTTGCCGGCCATCACAACATCGCCGCTGCGGTGCGTAACGAGATCGGCATCGGTGAGGTTCGTGACCTTGCGCACGTATTCGGCTTCTTCGGTTTGCACATGAATCGGCACAGAAACGATGTCGAGCAGTTCGTGCACGCCTTCGATGGAGTAACCCATCATCTCTCCACCAACGTGATCGGGGTGATAGTGGGTTGCGAGCACACCGGTGAGTTTCATGTCATCAGCGGCAAGCACATCGACAATGCCTTGCACGTCGTAGGCCGGGTCGATGGCGACCGCTTCACCGGTCTCGCGATCGCCGATGAGGTAGACGAAGTTCACCATTTGGCGGGCGAGCGGATCGGCCGTCGCGATGTCGCGACCGGCAAGCAATTGGCGGAAATAGAGACGATCGGTTGCGGCGGCATCAGTCATGGGCACATTCTTGCCGACCCGCCCCAGTGCTGTGAGATGCTCTGACCCACGACGCACAACACCGTTGGAAGCACAAGGTATGGGGTACGAGATGACTGACACAGGCAAAGTGCACGAGCCACTCACCGATCTGTTTATGGGTTTCACGCTCGACACCGATGACCCCTTCCCCATCTACGCCCAGTTGCGCGAACAGAACCCCGTTGCCTGGAACGCTACGCAGGGTTTCTGGGTCGCCAGTCGTCATGCCGATTGCATGGCGGTCTCCACCGCTCCCGACACGTTCCAATCGGCCAAGGGAATTCTCACGTTCGAGATCGGTGCCGACTACGCCACTCCCCCAACGATGATGCACACCGATCCGCCCGATCACACTCGCTACCGCAATCTCGTGCAGCCCGCATTTGGCCGCAAGGTTGTTCGCACGCTTGAAGACTCGGTGCACGCCGCTGCAAAAGCACTTGTTGATGCATTGCCGCTCAATGAGCAGATTGAAATCGTTGCGCCGCTTGCTGTTCCGCTTCCGGTTCAGGTGATCGCACAACTTCTTGGTCTTCCGGAAAGCGAATGGGACAAAGTGTGGGACTGGTCCGAAGCCTCCATTCCTGGCACCGAGATCTTCAACAACGAAGAACTCAAGAATCGTTTGAATGGCGAAATGATGGCCGAACTCATGCGCCTCGTTGCCACGTCACGCACCGAACCTCGTGAAGACGTCATCTCAATGTTGTCGAGTGTCGAGATCGATGGCGATCGCCTCACTGACGATGAAATCGCCATGTTCCTCAACCAAATTCTTGTTGCGGGAAATGAAACGACTCGTAACACCATCAGCGGAGGTTTGGTTGCACTCGCCGAGAACCCCGATCAGTGGGCTCGTCTCGTCGACGATCGTTCGCTCGTTGCGAGTGCCGTCGAGGAAATCCTTCGTTGGACTACCGCGGTTATTTATTTCATGCGTACCGCCGCAGTCGACACCGTTCTCGGTGGTCAGCAGATCAGCGCCGGTGAAGCGGTTGTCATGGTCTATGCATCGGCCAATCGCGACGAGGCCGAATTCGGACCGACCGCTGATCAGTTCGATGTTGGTCGATCACCGAACCACCAGATTGCGTTTGGGTTCGGTGCGCACTTCTGTCTTGGTGCTGCGCTCGCTCGCCTCGAGGTTGCTGCAGTGCTCGAGCACTTGCTCGATCGTGGCGTCACGCGCCTCGAGTTGCTTTCACCTGCCGGCATGTCCGCCAGCAACGTGATCGCCGGCGTCAACCGCGCCGAAGTAATCCTTCACACGAATTA
>CAIPQK010000071.1 GCA_903867185.1 uncultured Candidatus Nemicrothrix sp.
CGAACACCACGACCTTGCATCGAACTGAGGTTGGCATTGCGATCCTCAATAAAACTCACGGGTCGACCAAGTAATCGAGCTGCGGCAGCAACGACGACGTGCTCACAAATGCCGCCGGCAGCTTTCCCTCCAAATCCACCACCGACGTTGGGGACCACGACACGAACATCAGAAAGTTCCATCTGCAGAGACCGCGCTATTTGGCGTTGAGCGGCGACGGGTACTTGTGTCGAAACTAAAATTTCGAGTCGATCGCCAGGCTGCGGGGTGGCAACGATGGCATGACCCTCGATCGGGGCGCAGCTCAACCGCGGTATTGAGTGTGAAACAGACGTCACTACGTCGCTGCCAGAAAGGTCTGGCGTTGCGTTGTCGCTAGGCCACTGCAAACAAACGTTGTTTGGATGATTTGGGAAGAGAACAGGTGCAGTTTCGAGGCCGACATCACGCATATCAGTGAGAGCTGTCAGCGGCTCGTAGTCGATCACGACAAGTTCGGCGGCGTCGGCGGCGATGGCTGGGCTTTCGGCAATGACGGCCACCACTTTCTCGCCGACGTAACGCACAAAGTTCTGTGCAAGTGGAGGTTGAGCAAAGTCTTCGGGGAGCAGAGCAATTTCCCAGACGGGGAGTATGGGTAAATCCTCGGCGCAGAACACGGCAACAACGCCGGGAAACGCCTTTGCGTCATCGGTGCTTAGAGCAACAATTCGGGCCGAAGCGCACGTTGATCGAACGAAATGCAGATGCACCAAGCCCGGGGCTTGAGCGTCGGCAGTGAAAAGAGCTTCTCCTCGCAAGATCTCGGGGGCCGTCATATGGTGCGGCTCTGGATTGCTCGCCCCGTCAGTAGCCAATGCGTCCGTCCCTAAATTTGGAATACGTTCTAAATGCTAGCGAGAAAGAGAGCGACGTGATGAGCCTGCGATTGTCGACTGAAGAAGCGTGGGCCGTCATTGAGAACGCCCATACGGGAATTTTCACGACGTTACGGGCCGATGGTTGGCCGATTGCTTTGCCCGTCTGGTTTGTCGCGCTCGATCGGACGATCTGTCTCGGGGCTCCGGCTCGGACAAAGAAAATCTCTCGAGTTACGAATGATCCACGGGCATCATTTCTCGTTGAATCAGGAGAACGATGGTCTGAACTGTTGGCGGTTCACTTAACGGGGCGCGTGGAACGTATCGAAGATGACGTCTCTCGTGATTCTGTAAGAAGTCTGATCGATGCCAAGTACGCAAATTTCAGAACGGCGACAACAGAGATGCCCGAAGCCACAAGTGATCATTACGCGTCAACGGTGTATCTCCGGTTGGTCCCCGATGACCGAATTCTTTCTTGGGACAATGAGCGCATCGCTTTGCGGGAGAAAAAATGACGAACTCGATGAAACATCTGCGTTGTGAATCTCATGGGGACATTCGTCTCGTGACCTTTGATCGCCCTGAAAAGAAAAATGCGTTGTCGAACGAGATGCGCTCACAACTTTGTCGACTTCTTGCCGACCTTGACGCGGACGAAACGGTTAAGGCCATCGTCTTGACGGGCACGGACCCTGCTTTCACTGCAGGTGTTGACTTCACTGACATCGATCCTGCGTTTAAGGCCAACGGGGCTCAATTTTCAGTAAACCCAGGTCGAGCGCTCCGGGCGATGTCGACACCAGTTCTTTGTGCAGTCAATGGCGCTTGCGTTTCTGGTGGACTCGAAATCGCCCTTAGCGCAACATTTATCGTTGCATCGACTCAAGCGCGATTCGCCGATACTCATGCTCGACTTGGCGTTGTTCCGACCTGGGGGCTGACCGCCCTACTTCCCCGTGCCATCGGAGTCCGCCGTGCGCGTGAACTTTCGATCACAGGAAATTTTATTGATGCCGCCACTGCGTTGCAGATTGGACTGGTGAATCACGTTGTGGAACACGATGAACTGATCCCCTTTTCACTGCAACTTGCCGATCAAATCGCAACTACGTCGGCGGTTGGTGAAATCCTTTCCCTTTACCGTCAGGGTGAAGAACTCTCGTTGCAGGGAGCGTTAAGTCTGGAAGCAACGAGCACCGCTCGGCGACCGTTTAACGCTGAAACATTTGCGAAGGCGGGTCGTGAGACTGCCGCACGACAACGAATCGAAGAGTCGGACTAGTTGCTTGCTGTTGATGGCCGAGACCTTGGCTGATTTAAAACGCGAGGCGTAGGCCTGGGCGCGGCCAGCGCACTTTGCCGAGACGGCCTGAAGCCGACATCGTGATGTACGCCGACTGCATGTCATCGCCGGCGAAACAAACATTGGTTGTCATGACATCAGGGACTTCGACATAGTCAATTTCGCCGTTTGGTCGGAGCACGCAAATCCCGTGAGAAATTGCCGCAACAACAACGGTGCCGTCGGCTTCGACGGCCAACGAATCAAAGTGATTGGGCGTTGCCATCATGATTTTTGGAGAACCAGAAACCTCGCCGGGACCAACAACGTCCCAGGCCAAGAGCCGGCCGGTATTTGTCTCGGCGACGTAGACGATCGAACCGTCGGGTGAAAGGCCGACGCCGTTGGGGCCCGTAAGGTTTGAGGCGACGCGACGTAATCCCGTTCCGTCGGGACGCGCGTAGAACAGCGAGCCACGGTCCATCGAGCGAGAGTCGGACTTTCCGAGGTCGGTGAACCAGAATCCGCCGCTTTGGTCAAAGACGATGTCGTTCGGGCCAAGGAACCGCTCTCCATCAAGGCCATCGAAGAGTCGATCGATATTGCCAGTATCGGGATCGATTCTGTCGACCCAACCGCCTTCAAAGTTCGGTGGTCGCGTGCTGCCGTTTTCGTCGACGGGAATGAGCAGTCCACTGCGTTCGCTCCAGGGGAAGCCACCGTTGTTCACCACATACAGTGCTCCATCGGGGCCGATAGCGGCGCCGTTCGGGCCACCGCCGGGCGATGCGATCTCTCGGGTTGACCCGTCTGCCTGACTCCGCATGATCCGCCCACCGCGCACATCAACAGTGACGATGTCACCGTTGGGCATCTCAACTGGACCTTCGGCAAAGCCAAGTCCTTCAGCAACTATTTCGATGTCCACGATCTTCC
>CAIPQK010000072.1 GCA_903867185.1 uncultured Candidatus Nemicrothrix sp.
CATCGAGTCGTTCAATGGCGACACTTGCATCGAGTTCGTGATTCCAATCGCATGAGCACTTGCGCATTAACAACCGACAGGTTTCCGGATCGAGTTGCCACCAATCACCGCTGTGCCCACTGGGACGCTCCGCACTCAGCACAACACTGAAGTAGCCATCGGCACCAAGGGCGAGATCGTCGAGATCGTGCGTTGCCGGGACACGGCTTCCGTTGTCGACCTGAGAGGGACTCATCATGTCGAAGGTCTGCTGTGTGATTTCAATGAACCGTGAGGTTCCTCGGTAGCCCGAGATCCGGTACACGCCATCGCTCGCGACTTCGGTTGTTGAATACACATAGTCAGGAGATGGCCCACCCTGATTGAACGCGTAGTTCCACAGCGGCATGAACACTGGGCGGTTGGCGTCGGTATAGACCCGACACAAATACCCTTCGGACAAAATCGAAAGCGCGAGTTTGTTCATGTCTTGGCGTTCGGCTGGTGTCGCACCCTCGGGTCGCCAAATCTTTAGAAGACGATCGACCACAGGACCAAGCGCCGCCAACTGATCGGCCCAACCCACTGCCAGATCGCTGTTGTTCTTGCTCATTCATTCACCCCTCTAGTTCCACACCGAAACGATCGATGTAGAACGCGTAGTCTGCTCGTATCTCTTCAGCACTCAAACCAAATTGCTCCGGTGTGTAGCGGTGTTCACCGTGGGCACCCAAACGGTTGGCTTTCTGCCATTCTTCGACCGCCACTTTGGTCTCATCGGTAAACGCGAGACCCAGGAAGTCATAGACCTTGCGCAAAACGCCAATGGGGTCGCGCGCTAATTCGTTGTGGTGGACATCAAAAAATCGTTCTTCGCCCAAGCGTTCACGGGCGGCGATTGCTTGTTCCATGCCAACGCGCAAGTGATTGGAGACCTGCGGCCCGACCTTGCGGAGATCGCGAGGAGTTGCCGCTAACGGGAAGATCGTCGACACAAGACTTGAATACGAAGGCACAGATTTTGCGGGGTCTCGGTGGGTCATGACGAAACGAACATCGGGGTACGCAGCAACAATCGGTTCGAGATGAAACTTGTGATGCGGCGACTTGAACAACCACGTCTGCGGCGGGTACTGCGATTGCAGCACCTGAATCACGCGGCGGTGGTAGCGAAACGTCTCAGTGAAGTCCGCTGAGCGCCACCATTGGTGATAGCTGTACACCGGCAACGTGTACTGCTGGCCATGAAAGGCCATGCCCAGAACTTCAGAATCTTCCGTTGTGGCATCGAGGTCGTACAGATGCATCGCCAACAGTTCTGGCGACAGATCCTTATTTGCCTCGGCCGCACGCAGACGACGCGCATCGGTCGCGTCGGTCGAAGGAGTCGGCGGTGGAATCGGTTCGGCCTGTTCCCAGCTCCGCAAACACCGGAACTGCAGATCGAGCGACATCATGTTGGCCAACGCTGTGGTTCCCGTACGGGGCAGGCCGATGATGTCAACGGGACCAAGCACCGGAGCATCGAGCGTTTCCGGATACTTCGCCAACCAGGCTTCAAGATGCAGACGGTTCTCTAAGCGCCGGCGAAACGTCGCCACCACGGCTTCGTCAACCGACGGATCGAACTCCGCGTCATCGGCAACGCTTTTCAGGAGCCAGTCAAGCCCTTCACGAAAGTCGCCTGGTCCGAAATCGATCAGCCCGGTGTTCGCTGAGGCCTGCGCCAAAAGATCATCGACACTCGGATACCGGCCGTCGCTCGCTCGGATTTCTGACCCTGCCATGTCATCCCCCACTGCCGTGCCGCACGGACACTGAGCAGCACCGTACCCCGGGATTCTGCGGCGGGAGGTCGTGAGTTCGAGTCGAAATCAGCCAGTGAACGCCGGAGCAACGGGATCAGACGAGGCCGTCGTCGTGGGCGAGGCAGTCGTCGTAGTCGTCGACGGCGTTGGTGTGGGCTGCCATTCGAACGCACCGATATCGACCTGAGTGCCGTAAACCCGCAGCCACGGAGTTCCGCGCTGATCGAAACCGTTTCCAGTGAACGTCGCAACCGGGTTCGGGCCCACATCAATCGCCGGCG
>CAIPQK010000073.1 GCA_903867185.1 uncultured Candidatus Nemicrothrix sp.
TCAATTCTTGTGAAGCATTCTGACGGGGTTGATGTTGATCTCGAGATTCAGACTGCTGAAGATCGCAAAGGATTACTTGAAGTCGTTCTTGACCGACGCGTGACCTTTTCCTTGTAAATCGAAGGAACTGCGGTTTTCGCATATCTGATGAACAGTGTTCACCAGCAATCAGGGAGTGGACGGTCCGGTCGATCTGGTTCGTGACGCAACGTCAGTGCATGCTGCGAGAAGTGCATCGCTGAATCGTTCCGGCCTGGTGGCACAGACGTCATGACGGCCATCTACCTCAATGGCAGTGGAATGGGCAATGGCTTCGGCGAGTTGTTGTTGCCGATGCAGCGGGACTGTTTCATCGCGGGTGGTGAGAATGACAGCTGTCGGGACGTTGATTGAACTGATCCAATTGGTTGCATCGTAGGAAGCAACATCGTGTCCTGATTCGAGCATGGTCCGCAGATCGTTAAGACGCGCTTGCTCGCGGGCCCAGGTACCTAGAGGTGTCGTGTCGTATTTGGAGACCAGCACACGTTCCGAGACACGTCGGTTGACTGATGGAGGTGCAATTCGCGTAGCGAACGACAGGCCAGACACAACCCCGTTGAGAGCGCGTCCGTTGCGTCGTTCGCTGAACCGTGCCGCTGTGGCGCACAGTACGAGTCCTTCGACCATCTTGGGGTGTCGACGCCACAACAACTGAGCGATTGGACCTCCCATTGAATAACCAACCGCAATTGCACGTTCAATGTTCAGCGCATCGAGGAGTGCAGCAGCGTCGTCGGCGCAGTCTTCGAGTCGGAACCGACGACGGTTGCGAATACCCTTGCCGTGACCTCGATGGTCTATGGCGACGACGTTGAATTGTTGTTGGAGCGACTCGTATGCGCTGAACCAATTCAAGGCGGAGTTCGCTGTCCAGCCGTGAAGAAGGAGAAGCGTTGGAGCACCCTGTGGTCCGGGGGCCTCGCGTATCCATGTTGTCCCTCGACCCGGAAGCTCGAGTGCGCGACCGTCAGGTAGTCCTGGCGTGAGAAACGGAGCGGAACCTGGGAGCGAGGGCGACATGTTCGATTCTCGTTAGGCTTCGATGCTGACGATCTCAACTTTGAGGACGCCACCGGGGGCTTCAAAGTCGACGACGTCGCCCACCTTGTTTCCCATGAGGGCCTGACCCAAAGGTGAGCCTGGGGTGAGGACCTCAAGCTCTGCGCGTTCCTCCATGGAGCCGACCAGAAGGCGCTCAACCTCGTCATCGCCTTCGTAGCGGATGCCGACGACCACCCCTGAGACCACGGCGGATCCATCGGCGGCTTCGACGATCTCGGCATCGAGGAGCAGGGCCTCGAGTTGGCGGATCCGGGCTTCCATTTTGCCCTGTTCCTCTCTTGCGGCGTGGTAGTCGCCGTTTTCGGAGAGGTCGCCCATTTCGCGGGCAGTCTGAATTTTGCGGGCAATATCGACTCGACCATGGGTCGTGAGCTGCTCATGTTCAGCGCTTAACCGGTCGTGGGTCTGTTGGGTGAATTTGTGGACGACAGCCATGGAACCAGCGTACCGGCCCTTCGTGGAACTCGCCTAGGGCGGCGGGAGGGGGTCGGACTAGAGTGGTGAGCCATGTCCACACCGAGCCCTCGCTCTTCACGCTCCATCGTGATCATTCGCTAGCGCACACCGAGTTCGGTGTGCGCCCTCGGCCGTCCACCCCGGTGGGCGGCTTTCTCGTTCCAGCACAGGGCCTGTCCCTTTCCCGGCATTGCACGTTTCAGCACAGCAACCAATCGGAGTCATCGTGAGTCACAGAATCGGAGTTATCCCCGGAGACGGGATCGGACACGAGGTCATTCCCGTTGCCCTCAAGGTCATTCGTGCCGCGGGTGTCGAGCTCGACTGTGTTGACTACGACCTCGGTGGCGCTCGCTACCTGCGTGACGGCGTCGTGCTTGACGATGCAACGGTTGAAGAATGGCGTGGCCTCGATGCTCTCTTACTCGGTGCAGTCGGAACGCCAGATGTGCCGCCGGGTGTCATCGAGCGCGGCCTTCTCTTAAAGATGCGTTTTGATCTCGACCTCTATATCAATCAGCGTCCGTTCATTGCCCCCGACGGGTCACACGATTTCATTGTGATCCGTGAGAACACTGAAGGCACCTATGCGGGCGAAGGTGGCTTCCTTCGCAAGAACACGCCGTTCGAAGTCGCGACGCAGGGTTCAGTAAATACCCGTCACGGTGTTGAACGCTGTGTCCGTTATGCCTTTGAACTCGCGCGCAGCCGTGATCGCAAGCACCTCACTCTCGTCCATAAAACCAATGTCCTGACGTTTGCTGGAGATCTCTGGGAGCGCACCTTTAACGAGGTTGCCGCGGAATTCCCCGATGTTTCGACGGCCTACAACCATGTCGATGCTGCGTGCATCTACTTCGTTGAAGATCCGAAGCGATACGACGTCATCGTGACCGACAACTTGTTCGGCGACATCCTCACCGATTTGGGTGGCGCGGTCTCAGGCGGAATTGGGTTCGCCTCTTCGGGCAATCTCAACCCAGATCGAACGAGCCCTTCGATGTTTGAACCAGTTCATGGTTCAGCTCCAGACATTGCTGGGCAAAACAAAGCTAATCCCGTCGCTGCGATTCTCTCTGCGGCGATGATGCTCGAATTCCTCGGTGAGGACAGCGCAGCGACGGCAATCCGCAATGCGTGTTCTGATGCGTCAACCCTCACTGGTTCAACTACCGAAATCGGCGACCTTGTCGTCGCTCGTCTCTGAGAGGCAATGCAATGCCAATTACGCCTACTAACAAGATTTGGATGAACGGAACGCTCGTCAATTGGGACGACGCGAAGATCCACGTCCTCACCCACACCCTTCATTACGGAATGGGTGTCTTCGAAGGCATCCGCGCGTATGAAACCCCAAAGGGTCCTGCGGTGTTCCGGCTTACCGAACACATTGAACGCCTTCACAACTCAGCGAAGATCCTCGGAATGGATATGCCCTATGGCGTCGACGAGTTAGTCCAGGCCACGAAGGACGTCGTCAAAGCATCGGGACTTCCTTCGGCGTACATCCGTCCGATTGCCTATTACGGCTACGGCGAAATGGGGCTGAACACGCTTCCGTGCTCGGTCGATGTTTCGATTGCGTGCTGGCCATGGGGCGCGTACCTCGGTGAA
>CAIPQK010000074.1 GCA_903867185.1 uncultured Candidatus Nemicrothrix sp.
AGTTTCGGTCTGTTCGGCGAGCAGTCCACTGAGAACCAACACGCCACGAGGCTTCGTGATCTGGACCAAACCTTGGGCCATCGAACAAAGCGTGGCTGCACCGATATTGGCCAGCACAAGGTCGTAGGTCGCGTTGTCGAGTTCTTCAATCGTTGCTGTCGAAACATCGACGACATCGGCCACGTCATTGCGCCGTGCATTTTCAATCGTGGCAATGATCGCGTCAGGGGAAATATCAGTGGCGATTGCCTCCCTTGCGCCCAGGCGCACCGCAGCAATCGCTAAAACGCCGCTTCCGCAGCCAATGTCAGCAACAACTGCCCCAGGCGTGACGAACTCTGCCACCGCCCCCAAACACAGACGCGTTGTTTCGTGTGACGCGCTGCCAAATGCGTGACCAGGATCGATCAACAACACAAGGTCATCAGTTGTCATATCTGATGGAACATCGAGCCAGGGAGGAACGATCACGATATTGGAACCGGCTCGCCAGACCTGAGCGTGTTCGCGCCATGTGTCGAGTCCGGTATCGGCGGCCACTGCTTCTGCACTTACTGTCCAACGATCAGAAAGCGATTCGATTACAAGTTCTGCGACTTCTCCATCGCAGCCAATACGAAGTTCGATCGATCCGTTGCCAAGCTCGAGTTCTTCGACTCCGCTGACGCCCAGATCCCATACCAACCCGGATACTTCATCAACCTCGTCCTCGCGCACAACGAGAACCACTGCAGTCCAGTCGGTCACAACGGGTCGACACCAAAGGCATGTCCGTCGAACCGATCCACCGTCGCGAAATTCGCGACTGGTTCCCGGCGCAACTTGGTCGGCTGATGTACCGGGTGACCGATCATCATCACACCGGCTAACGAAAGGTTCTCGGGAACGTCGAGCAGTTCACGAACCTCGGGCTCGACTCGCGCGTGCATCGTCGTGATGACGCCACCGAGTCCCTCTGACCGAGAGGCAAGAAGGATGTTCCACATGAACGGGTAGATCGATGCGCCCGCAACCATCGTGTAGTGGCCGAGATCACGATCGGTGGCCACCAACCGCTCCAAATCACCGAAGACCGCCAAGATGATCGGTGCACCAAAGGTGATTTCCACTCGATCACGAACGATCTCGTCGTAGTCGCCACTCGCGCGCGCTGCATCGACGACCTTGGCCTCAATCTCGCGATCGCCAACCGGTGCCCATGGAGTGAAACCTGCAGCGGTCTGGGCGAAGTAGTCGCGCCACGGGCCTAGGTACAACTCACGCAGTGCAGTTCGAAGCGCAGGGTCTTTCATCACAACGACATGCCACGCCTGACGATTCCCGCCATTCGGAGCGAAACGTGCATGATCGAGAATGCGCGTCAGTACCGCGTCATCGACTGGTTCATCGGTGAACTCACGTACCGAACCAGTTCCTCTAATGGTGGCGACCAGATCCGTTGACTTCTCCATCACAATCCTTCTCTCACAAAACTTTTTGTGGCCATCGCCGGGGCGGGCGGATTGTCATCTACCGAGATACTCGTCGCGTATCTGTTGCTTGTAGAGCTTCCCTGTTGGAAGGCGCGGCAGCTCGTCTCGGAAATCGATGACGCGTGGCACCTTGAACCCAGCGAGTTGCTCGCGGGCATAAGTCCGCAACCGCTCGATGGTCGCGTCGTCTGCAGCAATACCCGGTTCAAGCTGCACGACAGCATGGACATATTCGCCGAACTCGGGATCAGGGAGACCAAACACGGCGACATCAACGACATCGGGATGCATGATGAGCGCAGATTCGATTTCGGCCGGGTAGATGTTGACGCCACCGGAAATGATGGTGAAGGCGCGGCGATCAGTGAGATAGAGAAATCCGTCTTCGTCGAGATAACCAATGTCACCAAGGGTCATCCAGTTATCCCGCTGCGGATGGCGACTGTCCTTCGTCTTTTCCGGATCTCCGTGGTATTCGAAATTGGCTTGGGGCTGTTCGAAATACACGAGACCAGTGCCACCGGTTTCGAGTTCGTTGCCTTCTTCATCGCAAATATGCGGGATGCCGTTAATCGGTTTACCGACCGAACCGGGATGCGCCAGCCATTCCTCAGACGTAAGGAATGTCATGCCATTACCTTCGGTGCCGGCGTAGTACTCGCTCACGATCGGACCGAGCCATTCGATCATTTGCCGTTTGGCCTCGGGCGGACACGGTGCTGCGGCATGCACCATCAACTGGAGACTCGACAAGTCGTAACGAGCTTTGACCTCGTCGGGAAGAGCCAACATTCGCACCATCATCGTGGGAACAACCTGCGCGTGAGTGATCGAATCGCGTTCGACAACACGCAAAAATTCCTCTGCGTCAAACTTTTCGAGGACGACAACGGTGCCACCGAGTTCGTGAACGCCACAGGACCAGATAATTGCGGCCGAGTGATACAGCGGCGCCGGACATAAGTAGATCGACTCGGAGTTCATCCCCAACATGAACTCGAGCAGCAATGAGATTGTCCCGCCCTGACCGTCGTCAACCATTCGGTCAGGAAGTGCGCGCTTAATTCCCTTCGGCCGACCCGTGGTGCCCGAGGAATAGAGCATGAAGTCACCGCGAGGTTGCGAGGCAAATGCTTCATCGGTGGTCGACGCGAGCGCGTCTTCGTAGGACTCGAAACCGTCAACGGTTCCGTCCATCATTAAACGCACCGGGCAATCGGGGATGAACGCCAACATTTCCTGAGCAACCTTGGCCTGGTTGTTCGTGGAAATGAATGCTTTCGCGTTCGAATCAGTAATCAGGTAGGCAGCTTCCTCGGCTTGCAGATAACGGTTGACCGTCACCAAATACATACCCGAGCGCAACGCGGCCCACGCCACTTCGAAATACCGCGGATTATTTTCGGCAAAGAGTGCAATCATGTCGCCGCGAACGAGACCTTGTTCGGCCAAATAGCGAGCAAGTCGCTTCGAACGCTCATCGAGTTCGGCGTAGGTCACGACCGTTCCCGAAGAACCCATAATCACTGCAGCTTTGTTCGGCGTCGTACGCCCGTGTTCTCCCGGATACATGCTTCCCCCTTACGAAGACCGAAATGCCCGCGACAAAACGGACCCTAGTCCCGACTCCGCCAGATGAACTCGGAGTGCAGTGCGTTCAGTCGCTGCTATTCATCGTTGTGAGGGCAGCGCGACAGGCCTCACAAACGGGGTACTGGTAGGGATCACGCGTCGGGATGAACTTCTCGCCGCACAGTGCGGTGATTTCCTCGCCGAGTACGTAGCCGCGCATCTGGTCGTCCTTGCGGATGATGTGCGCAACCTTTCCTTCCTCAAGATCAGGATCGGAAGGTCGAGTTTGTTCGCGTTCAATAACGTCAGATCCCACACCTTCAGGGTATCGCCGTCCTCACCTGACACCGAACTCACCCCAGCGGCAGAGTGGCTCCTGCCGTCACTTACGCCGAATGCGACCAGTGCCAAGGCTCGCTCGGGAGATTGATAAACCCAAACCGAGCAGCGTTTGCCGCGAGCCACCCAAACGCCGGGTTGCTGCGTGAATTGATGAACGAGCCGTTGGCCTGAAAGTCGATGGCCAGGCCTTGCTCGTGCATCGACATCCCCGGACGAGCGGTCGGAGGCGAACATGAATCGGCCGGCATCTGCCAAATCGCGTAGTCAGAGGTGCCACAGTTCTGTCGGCGCAACTGGATCTGCACATTGATGTCTCGGTAGCCATAACCGCCAAGGTTGATGCCCGCCGATGAAGCCGCTGCCATCATTGAGCGCAGATCCGCGGCGATGCTCGCAGCAACGGTGATTCCATTGACGGTGGTCAAGGGCGGATGAGGAACGACTGTTGGACCACCAGAGCCTGGCTGTGTGGTGGTGGGCGTACCTCCGCCACCCGAAGAACCAGGTGGTGCAACTGGGATGCCAATCACCGCGTTGGCTAATGCCGCTTCTTCGGTGGCAATAGAGGCGCCAAATGACGCG
Organism: uncultured Candidatus Nemicrothrix sp.; assembly: GCA_903867185.1. GTDB lineage: Bacteria > Actinomycetota > Acidimicrobiia > Acidimicrobiales > Acidimicrobilacustridaceae > Acidimicrobilacustris. The sequence goes on from CAIPQK010000074.1 coordinate 3,969, forward strand.
TCAAGTTTCGAAAGGTACGTTGCATCGGAAAGTCGATCGTCAAGACGCTGGCGAATCTGCGCTGCAAATGCTTGCTGCTGAGCCTGAGCCGCCGACAAGGTCTGGAGCACTCCTTCAGCTTCAGCAGCGTGTGTCTCTGCTTCGGCCTTGGACTGGCGTGCACGCGAAAGCTG
>CAIPQK010000075.1 GCA_903867185.1 uncultured Candidatus Nemicrothrix sp.
ATCAATCGACCACGCACCATCGCTATTTGTAAACCCAGTCCCACACGTATTCGGTGTTACTGAAACATTCACCAAACACGTCGCACCAGCACCACTCGTAACAAGACCAGTACCAGTCGCCAAACCCGACGCACCAGTAATAGTCGTGAAGCTGATCGTCCCGCCAGGAAGAACCGACTTCGTCTCAGGAGTCGCAGCCGGCGGACCTGGCGTTACAACCGGAGTCAGCACAGAAGTCGCAGTTTGCCCTACGGAGTCGGTTACGCGGTAGGTAATCGATGTCTTCGAACCGGCTGTTGCTCCGGCATCTGCTGCGTATGAGACAACACCGGTGGAAGGATTCAGCGTGAAGGTGCCCTCACCAGCAATCGTCACTGAGTTATCGGCATCACACGTTGTCGTATTTGGGGCGTAGAGACAGGTTGCTCCCGTGCCCGCCGTGACGAGCCCAGTGCCACTGGCTAATCCCCCGGTTCCGGTAATCGCCGAGAAATCCACCGATGCGCCTGGCAACAAGGTCTTTGTTTGCGGTGTAGCAGTCGGTGCTGGCAGCACAGTCGGAGTGATCGTTGCTGAACGAACTCGAGGAGTAGGAGCGGTATCAGAAACTTGGTAGGTAACTGGACGAGCGGTTCCGGTGAACAGCGGTAGTGGGGTGAATTGAACGGTTCCATCGGGCTGAACTCGATACGTACCCTCGCCGGCCACCTCAAGCGAGGTCGCCGAACAGTTCGGTGAGATCTCATCGGGGGTACAAAGCTTCACCGTTGATGGAGCCCAGACATAGGCACCATCAATCTGATCGTTTGCCAACGGCGTGATCACCTGCATCGCAGCAAGTGGTCCGATCGAAGTGTCATTCAGCGAGATCGGGACATTCGTAGCGAGGATTGTCATCGAGTAGTCCTCGACTTCGCCTGAAGCGACCTTGCCTGTCGGCACCGTCAAAATGTCGTAACTCAATCGAACGCGTGCGTAGGTCAGCCCCGGCATTACGACTGCAGGAATGACCCACGAAAGCGTCGCTGTCGTTGCCCCCGCTATCGGATCCGTCGCACACGCTCGTTCGCTGTACGAAAAGACTTCGTCGCGATTGAAGTCGATCCAGCCGCAGAGGTTTGCCGTAGCGGTCACGCCACTCAAGGCAACCTGAGTGCTGTAGGTCGTCCCCGGCGCACCGAACGCAATCGAAGGAGATTGCACCCAAGCGGCCACGCCATCATCGGCCTTTGGGTTGCCGGCCAATGATGTCCACCGGGGCACAGCATCTGCATTTGTCGTTGCATACAGAGCTGATGCCTGATCGGCAGCAACAGTTGCTCCCAGTTTCAACCCACCAACGCCATGGCTCGCAACACCAGCGGATTCATACGTGGTGGGGACAAGACCAAAGTCCTCCGACATACTCGCCGTGAGATTCCAGGCATCCAGATAACCAGTCCCTCGAGCCGTACCGAGGATCACGTCAAACGAAACAGAGGTGATGGTTCCGTTGATTTGGAACGAACCACATCCTGCCTGTGCAGTTGCGCCATACCCTGAGTTCGTCTGGCAATTGACTGAGGGGTTCTTCACAATCGGCTGAATATGTGTGCCGTTATCGACAACTTCAATATTGGTGCCACTGAGTCTCGTGACAGTGACCCCTGGGGTAACAATCGTCATCTCGCTCCAGGCCGTGGAGCTGCCCGATCCCCCGCCCCAACCGGCAAACGACATCACTGGATTCGTAACAGGCTCGTCAAACGAAAGCGTCATCGTGCCGCGCGGAATACACATCGAACTGGCTGGGCATGACACGTTGCTCGTCGTCAACTTCAGACCAGGCTCGGTAACCAATCCTGTCGCCACGAAGTCAGCTGCTGTGCCGCCGCGCTGACTCAGCGATTCTGTGACTTCATTGATGCAGAGATAATCCCCAGTCACGCCAACCGTGTAACTGACTCCGTTTGGCAGCAGTTTGCTTTTCGCTCGGTTAATACTTCCCGCACCGTCGCAGCCAGAGCTATTTGGCGTGTTTGTTGCCGCATTGAACGGAGTCGTCCACTGCCAATCAGTGGAATTCGGCGAATAGGTTCTCGTGAACGACAATGCATCGTTTCCATTCAGGTCCTGCACAGCCACATTGGCCGTCGAAGTATTCGCTATGGGGGCTTCATAGGCCGCCGTGACAACTGCAGTTGAGGGAATCGCCGAAGAGAACGTGAGGACAACAGTTGAGCCACTCACCACTGCCGTCGTTGGTATTCGAGCTAACTCGTCGACAAAAACCGTGAAGGCTGATTTATTTAATGCTGGCGAGGTTGCCAATGTCTCATCGAACGTAAGCGTCACCTGCGAACCAGAAATCGCCATCGTCGAAAGATTCGGCGGGATTTTATCGGGGCCAAGAGCCGAATTATTGACGACTGTCTGATTCGTGAACGTGACTGCATCGTTACCTGATGCGTCCTGAATCGCGAGATTGGTCGTCGCAGAATCCAGGGGACTCGGTGCGGTGTACGTGACAAGCACTGTCTGGTCGCTTGACACCGGATTGGCAAGGACCAACTTGATCGTCAGCCCACTAACGGTCCTCGAGGTGACCGTCACCGTCTTGCCATCGACCGTTACTTGGAAGTTCGAAATCGCTGCGGTTGTTGCGCTCAACGTCTCATCGAATGTCAACGTGAGATCAGTTCCGTTTGCAGCGAGAACGGCGGGCGTTGAGGCCGCCAGTTTCGGTGGAATCAGATCAACAACTTGAATCTTGCTTGAACCACCACCGCCGCCACCACCAGTGCCGCCCGCGCCGCCACCGAAGTAACCGCCGCCGCCACCACCGCCACCGTAGGTCGTGCTGCCGCCAACAGCGTCGGCAGCAGAGGCTCCACTCGTAACGGGACTTCCGCCTGCTCCACCGGAAGAAGCACCTGGGATCGTGGGACTTGCCGCGCCACCGCCAGCTCCAGCAGCAGTTTGCAGAGCCCCTTTACCGCCGACAGTTCCCGTACCTGCGCCATCTGATCCGGCACCACCAGTAAGCGCCGAAACATCGTTGCCGCCGCCTGCGCCGCCTGCGCCTTGCGCGCCAGCGCCGCCGCCACCGCCAGCCGACACCACTGCTTTCGGGGTTGACGAACTGGTGTAAACCGACGAGCTACCGCCACCCGAGGCGAAGGTGTCGATCGCGTTACCAGTCGTCGCGCAGTTTTGGTTACTTACCGAACCACCGCCGCCGTAAGTCGACGGCAATGTTGAACCAACGCACTTCGCGGTGCCCGAAACAGTTCCGCTCGCGGATGGCGCCGAATACGTCTGGTCTGCGATGTTGAAGGTAAGCCGATTACCAGCGATGGTTGCGACAGTGAACGTGCCATTGAACCCGGCCGGAGCACCTGTGATTGTCACCGACTGTCCAACTGAATACAACATGTTTGACGAATCGACAATCATGTTGCCGTTGTTGCGATAGAGGTAGGTAATCGCATGCACTTCTTGTGGCTTTACATTGTCGTTACCGATACCGCCATCGCCAACAACGATCTTGAATGTTTGCCCAGGCGTGACCGTATAGGTGCCTGACGCGAAGCCGCCTCGTCCACCGTTGTACGCGGTGACCGAACCAATGTCACCGCCTGTCGTGATACCGCCGCCACCTGCGCCGTACACCTTGAACGTTACCGACGTAACTCCTGCAGGAACCGTCCACGGGTACGCTTCGCCCACATAGTTGAACTGCTCGGTTGTGCTTCCATATTGGACAATGACGCAACCGTCACCACCGCTTGCATTTGCACGGGTGGCCCCTCCAACGCCTCCGAGGCCATACCCAGCGAGACACGACGCGAGTTTCAGCGAGTTGTTCGTTACAGAAGTTGCCGTGAGAGATGCGGCGTCAAGACCTGAAACATCCTGCACTGCCGCATTGAGAGTTGATGCACTCGACGTTGGCGCCGCGTACGCGACACTCACGGATTGGCCGCCAACGATGGCCGGGCTAATACCCAGCTGAATCGTTGAACCACTAATCGAGACTGCACCTACCGATGCTGGCGACCCACCGACGAGAACCGTAAAGGCCGTTGACGGCGCCGTCACCGCAGCCAATGCCTCGGAGTAGGTCAGCGTGAGAGTCGTTCCACCGACGTTTGTCGCGGAGGAGACATAGGTGGGTGGGGTGATATCTGCTGAAGAGTTGTTTGGAATAGTGATGGTCGCTAGTGAAAACGCGTCGTTGCCAGCAAGGTTCTGAATCGCCGAATTCGTCGCTGCGTCGTCCGAGGAGGGTGCGGCGTAGGCAATGGTCACGGTCTGGCCGATACCAACCGTCCGGGTCAGCCCAAGGATCACCGTTGATCCGCTCACCGATACCGACGTCACAGCGTTCGCGCTGCTGCCTGAGTTCACCGTGAATGCCGTGGTTGCCGCTGTGGTTGCAGCAAGCGGCTTGTTATAGGTCAGCGTCACATATGTTCCGGCGGTATTTACCGACGCCGCTTGGAAGATTGGATTCACCACCGGGGTGACGGCCGTCGACGCTGGCGATGCTGCCGACGTCGCAGTGGGATCGGTATTCGTCGCCGTGGCCGTAAAGGTGTAGGCAGTTCCGTTTGTAAGCCCTGAGATCACACAGGAACCGGAAGCACCGGTGACCGTGCATGTCTTCGCCGGGGAAGTGCCGACTGCAGTGACCGTGTAACTGGTGGGAGTTGCCCCGCTGCCGCCTGCAACCGTGACGGTGGCCTGTCCATCGCCAGGAACAGCAGTTGGCGCAGGGGGAACTCCAGGAACCGCGTATTCAAGGAAGTACCGGCGGATAAATCGCTTCGGTGAAATATTCGATGGACCACCAATGACTGCTCGTCCAACAGAGTCGATCGCAATCGTCGATATAGAAAATGTTCCATTCGCTGACGCTGCAGTGTTGAACGAGGAGTCGGCAACACCGGCGGTGTCGTAACGCTTCATGTTTGCGGTGGTACCAGAAAGAATCTTTCCGTTGGATTGCACGACGAGAGATGTCACCGCCGTCGTTATCGACGCGAAGGTCGAGTCAGCAGTTCCGTCAGACAAATAACGCTTGATTCCGAATGCACCGCCGACAAGAATTTTTCCGTCAGTTTGCATTGCTATGGCGGTGACTGTGCCACCTGGCGTCACGTTAAATGAAGCGTCGAGTGCACTGGCTGTCGTGTAGCGCTTCAGACCAAACACGCCGCCCACAAGCACGTAGTCGGTTCCAGAGATTGTCTGCGTTGCAAGCGCGTTGACCTGGCTGCCCATCGCAACGGTTGCTTCTAACGCTCCGTTTGCGGTGTAGCGCTTGAAGTCATTTGATGCTCCGGCAAAGATCCGCTGGGCCGTTGACGTGCCCACCACGAGGATTACTCGGTGGGTTCCAGCCTGGCCAGTGGCGAATGTCGTGTCCTTTACTCCAGCGGTCGAGTAGCGCGTGAGGGACGACGTTCCTTCACCTACAAGGAAGTAAGGGGTCGAGCCAACCGTTTGAGTCGCCATTCCGTTCACGGCTGAACTGGTGACGTTGGTTCGGACTCCAGCATCGCTATAGATCGAGAAATATGCCGCATCCCCAGCACCAATTTTCCCGTCCGAGGCAACGGCAATCGCGTTCATCACCCAACCCGGATCATCGCCAAACGTGAGATCAAGCGAACCCGGAGAATCCAACGCTGTTGCTGAGGGAATTTTTGTTGTGACAGCGGGAACTCCGACCAGCAACGCCGCCAAGAGAAGGACCGACAGGACGAGTCGAAGCGGCTTGCTGGCCATATTCCAGCCAATGCTGCTGCCCACTCCTCCGCGACCCATTTCGCAACCCTATGGGGAGTCTGAATCTCATTCCAGTCGGATAAAAACCATTCTTACCAAATTGGATTTGATCTTCCTCTTGGGGCACGCGAATGAGGCGCCCTCAGGCGCCTCATTCCAGAATTCAGATTATTCGCCGTGTTTCAGGCTTAGTGAAAGCCCTCGACCGTGGTGAGCCGAGCGGTGGCACGAGCCAGTGCTGCGGTGGCATCGGCATCATCACCGTTTTGCGCAGCAGCCTGGGCCTTTTCCTGCGCCTTGCGAGCACGCTCAACATCGATCGTCGATGACAGCTCGGCAAGATCGGAAAGGATCTTCACTCGGTCGTGACTGACTTCGATGAAGCCACCGTGGACCGCAGCTTTTTCACTGCCACCTTCGGCCAACGTGATTTCAACGGTGCCGATTGCCAATGCACCGACGAACGGAGCATGACCGGTGAGGAACGCGATATCGCCGCCGCCCACCGTGCGCGCACGCACCATGGAGGCGTCTCCCGAGAACAGTGTGCGCTCGGGCGAAACGAGTTCGACAGCCAGAGGCATCAGGAGTTGGCCTCGAGTTCGCGTGCCTTGGCACGTGCGCCGTCGGCATCGCCAACGTTGAGGAACGCCTGCTCGGGAAGATCGTCGAGGTCGCCATTGACGAGTTGCTCAAACGACTCGACCGTGTCTTCGACAGAAACGAAGATGCCGGGCATGCCGGTGAAGACCTCGGCCACGAAGAACGGCTGCGAAAGGAAACGCTGAACCTTTCGGGCACGGTCAACGGTGATGCGATCTTCTTCAGAAAGTTCGTCAAGACCAAGGATGGCGATAATGTCCTGAAGTTCCTTGTAACGCTGCAGAACTTCCTGCACGCGACGAGCAACGTCGTAGTGACGCTGGCCAACGATTTCGGGAGCGAGAATCGTTGAGGTCGAAGCGAGCGGATCCACGGCTGGGTAGATACCGAGCGAAGCAATCTGACGTGAAAGTTCGGTGGTGGCATCGAGATGGGTGAAGGTGGTGAACGGCGCCGGGTCGGTGTAATCGTCGGCGGGCACGTACACAGCCTGCAACGAGGTGATCGAACGACCACGAGTTGAGGTGATGCGCTCCTGCAGCTCGCCCATTTCGTCGGCGAGTGTGGGCTGGTAACCCACCGCTGATGGCATACGACCAAGAAGGGTCGACACCTCGGAACCGGCCTGCACGAAACGGAAGATGTTGTCGACGAACAACAACACGTCCTGGTTCTGCACGTCACGGAAGTACTCGGCCATAGTGAGAGCCGAGAGAGCGACACGGAGACGAACGCCCGGGGGCTCATCCATCTGGCCGTAGACCAGAGCGGTCTTGTCGATCACGCCGGACTCTTGCATTTCGATCCAGAGATCGGTTCCTTCACGGGTGCGCTCGCCGACACCGGCGAATACCGACACACCACCGTGCTGTGAAGCAACGCGGTTGATCATTTCCTGGATGAGAACGGTCTTACCCACACCAGCACCACCGAACAGGCCAATCTTGCCGCCTGAGAGGTACGGGGTGAGAAGGTCGATGACCTTGATACCGGTCGGGAAGACCAGCGCCTTGGGCTCGAGGGTGTCGAACGCCGGCGGTTCACGATGGATTTCCCAACGCTCGACGTTGGCGTCGGTAAGCGGTGAATCGAGGGGCTCGCCGATGACGTTGAACACGTGACCAAGCACAGCGTCGCCAACTGGCACGGTGATGCCGCGGCCGGTGTTGCGCACCGGGGTGCCACGACGAAGACCATCGGTGGGCTTCATGGTGACAACTCGAACTCGGCTGTCGCCGATCTGCTGAGCAACCTCGGACACCACAACGATGTCCTTGCCGTCAACGGTCACGGTCATCTCGAGTGCCGTGTTGATCTCGGGAAGAGACCCACGCGGGAACTCAACGTCGACCACAGGGCCGGCGATGGCGACGACTCGGCCGTCTTTCAGGTTGGTGGGATTCTCGGTGACGGTCATCGTGGGATGGGTCTCCTGTGTGTGGCGAACGGTGGATTCAGACCTGTGCGTCGATTAGTGAATCGACGGCGCGTGATCTGTTCGGTCGAGGTGGACGGGGAAAGCGTGTTGCGGTTCAAGGTGAGACGGAATGAGTTCGTGTGCCGAACCCTTATCGGCCGACATTGCCTCGGCGCCACCGACGATCTCCATGATCTCGGTGGTAATTGAATCCTGACGAGCCCTGTTCATGATGCGACTGAGCGATGTCTTCAGGTCTTCGGCGTTTTCGGTTGCGGCCTTCATGGCCCGCTGACGTGACGCATGCTCCGACGCTGACGAATCAAGAAGCGCTGAGAACAGCCGTGACTCGAGGTAGCGCGGAAGGATCTCGTTGAGAATGCCAGTGGGCGACGGTTCGTATTCCAAATCGGCGCTGGGTCCGGCTGCATCGTCGATGGCCGGAGTTTCAAGCGGAAGAAAGCGACGCAACACCGCTTGCTGAACGCCAGAAGAAAGAAAGCGTGTGTAGGAAAGATCGACCGAAGCGAGCTCGCCTGATTCGTAACGACGACGAACCGCAGCGGCGATGTCGCGTGCGTTGTCGTAGATCGGCTGATCGGTCATGCCTTCAAATTCCGCATCGATCTGAAGTCCGCGGAATCGGAAGTGCTTGATGGCCTTCTTGCCGACAGCGATGATCGAATAACCCTGGCCTTGAGCACGAGCGGCATCGATTGCCCGCTCGGCCATGCGCAACACGTTGGTGTTGTAGCCACCGCACATGCCGCGATCAGAAGTGATCACAACAAATGCGGCGATGTTCGCAGTTGGATTGTCACGCAGAAGCGGGTGTTCCTTGGCCGCACCAGCGCGAAGAAGGTCGACGATCACTGAAGTGATTTCGTCGCTGTAAGGACGCGCTGAAGCGGCGCGGTCCTGGGCCTTCACGACACGAGTGGCCGCGATGAGCTCCATGGCGCGCGTGATCTTCTTCGTTGACTCGACGCTCTTAATGCGTCGGCGAAGGATCCGCTCCTGACCACCAGCCATGTCAGTCCTCGACAGATCCGGTGGAAGCAGCGGCGGTCGGCACGAACTCTTGCGTGAACGCTTCGACAGCACCCTTGACGGAATCGGGAAGGTCTCCGGTGGAACGGATCTCGTCAAGCAGCGAGCTGTAACGGCCCCGCATGAAATCGAGAAGGTCCGTTTCGTAACGCTTCACATCGGTGACCGGAATGGCATCGAGGTAACCGTTCGCACCGGCGAAGATCACAACAACCTGCTCTTCGACGGGCATTGGCGAGTTGAGGTTCTGCTTGAGCAGTTCAACGAGGCGGTAGCCACGTTCAAGCTGAGCGGCAGAAATCTTGTCGAGTTCAGAACCGAACGTTGCGAACGCTTCGAGTTCACGGAACTGGGCAAGGTCGAGCTTGAGTGTGCCCGACACCTTCTTCATGGCCTTGATCTGTGCGGCCGAACCCACACGAGACACCGAGATACCTACGTCAACCGCAGGACGCACACCGGACTTGAACAGATCGTCCTGGAGATAGACCTGACCGTCGGTGATCGAAATGACGTTGGTCGGGATGTAGGCCGACACGTCGCCAGCTTTGGTCTCGATGACGGGGAGAGCGGTGAGTGAACCAGCGCCGAGAGCGTCGGACAGTTTTGCCGAACGCTCAAGAAGACGGCTGTGGAGATAGAACACGTCGCCGGGGTATGCCTCGCGGCCTGGTGGGCGACGAAGAAGAAGCGACATCTGGCGGTAGGCCTCGGCCTGCTTGGAAAGATCGTCGTACACGATGAGGCTGTGTTCGCCGTTGTCCATCCAGTGCTGACCGATCGCGCAACCAGCAAATGGTGCGAGGTACTTGTACGGCGCCGGATCGGAGGCAGGAGCCACAACCACGACGGTGTACTCCATCGCACCGAATTCGGTGAGCAGGCTTACGGTCTGCGCAACGGTCGATGCCTTCTGACCGATGGCGACGTAGATGCACTTCACGCCAAGGCCCTTTTGGTTCAGGATCGTGTCGATGCACACCGTGGTCTTGCCGGTCTTGCGGTCACCAATAACGAGTTCACGCTGACCACGACCGATTGGGGTCATGGCGTCGATTGACTTGATGCCGGTCTGCAGCGGCTCGTGCACGGGCTGACGGCCAGTAATGCCAGGAGCCTGAATTTCCATACGACGGGAAATGGCCCCGATGATTGGTCCCTTGCCATCGATCGGTTCACCAAGAGCGTTCACAACGCGACCGAGAAGCGGATCGCCTACTGGCATCGAAAGAATGCGGCCGGTGGCACGAACGGGCGAGCCCTCTTCCACCGCTGCTGCATGTTCGCCGTCGCCGACGATAACGGCGCCGATCGAGTCTTCGTCGAGGTTGAGGGCGAGACCAACAGTGCCGCCTTCGAACTCGAGGAGCTCGTTCACGCCGACATCGGGAAGTCCCGACACGCGAGCAATACCGTCGCCCACTTCGAGCACACGGCCGACCTGCGTCGACTCAAGTGACGGGTTGTACCCCGACAGATTCTTTTGGAGGGCGGCAGTGATGTCGCCGGTGTTGATGGTGAGTTCAGCCATTACGGGATCCTCTGATCTCAGAACGATTCGCGGAGTTGGGACAGACGTTGGCGCACCGAGCCGTCAATAACGGTGTCGCCGATCTGGGTAACGATGCCGCCGAGAACCGACGGATCGACAATGACGATGATCTCGACCTGCTTGCCTTGGCTCTTGGCCAGGGCAGCAGCGAGACGCTGGATTTGGTCGTCGGACAGTGCGACGGCCGAACGGACCTGGGCGACAACTTTCTCGCCTTTGGCCGCATTGAGGTCAAGAAGACGCTCAACGATTTGGGGAAGTTCACGAATTCGACCATTACCGACAACAAGTGAAACCAGTGATGTCGTTAACGGAAGCGCTTTGTCTCCGAGAATGTCTTCGATGATCTGCTGACGCTTGTCGGCAGGAAGTCGCGGATTGGAAAGCGCCTGATTCAGTTCGTCGTTGCCCTCGATCGTGCGAGAGATTCGGAACAGTTCGTCGGTTACCTCGTTGCCGCTTCCCTCTGCTCGGAGGAGCGAGAGAAAGGCATCGGCGTAAAGAGCATCGTGGTCGCTCATGAGCCAGCACCCACCTTCTGGATGTAGTTCTCGATGAGTTCGGCTTGGGTCGCACTATCGAGATTGTTGGCTACGACCTTTTCAGCGGCACCAAGTGCGAGCACGGCAATTTCTGCCTGAAGATCGCTGGTGGCTTGGGTCTTCGCGGAGTCGACATCGGCAGCACCGCGAGCACGGAGATCCGACGCGTCGGTGCCAGCCTTCGCAACGATCTGCGTCTTGAGCGATGCAGCGGTTTCACGAGCTTCGTCAAGGATTCGACGACGTTCGGCGTCGGCATTGGCAATATCGGAATCGATCTTGGCCAACTTGGCTTCTGCTTCTGAACGTGCAGTTTCGGCAGTTTCAATCTCGGAACGGATGCGTTCGATACGCGCATTCCACATGCCCTTGATTGCCGGACCGCCCTTCCAGACGATCAGACCAAAGACGATGAGAAATCCGATGGTGCCCCAGATGACTTCGTTGATGTCAGAGGGCAGCACGATGCTGTTGGGCTTGTGGGCCTCAGAAGCGAAAAGGAGAAGTGCATTCATTGGTCAGTTCCCCCTTAGTTCTTTCCGGCTTGAGCGACATAGTCCTCGACGACGCTCACCTGAGCGGAACGATCGATCGACTTTTGAACAACTGCTTCCGCAGCACCGACGGCAATGTCGGTGATGCTCGAGGTGAGTTCGCCACGAGCACGTTCCTTGGCGCCAGCGATTTCCGCGGCAGCCTCGGTTCGCAACGATGCGACATCGGCCTCGGCAGCTCCGACCTGAACGCGACGCTCGGCGTCACCTTCGGCACGAGCTTGTTCGATGAGCTTCACTGCCTCTGAACGAGCACCGGCAAGACCGGCTTCGTACTGCTCGAGGCGATCGACACGAGCGGTATCGGCGGCTTCTGCAGCCTGTTGGTCGTCGCGGACCTTGTCGGCGCGCTCTTTAAACGTGCGCATGACGGGTGGCAACAGAACGAACTTCATCAGGGCCCAGAGAATGGCAAAGAACACCAAGGTCCAGAACATTTCGTTCACGACCGGGAGAATCGGGTTCTTCGCCGTCGCCTCAGCGACAGCCTGATTCAGATCTGTGGTCGCTGCTTCAGCGAAAACATTGACGAGTGCAAGCACTACGTACTCCTTGGAGCGTCGGAGTCAAGAAAGGACAGGCCGGGAGTGCCGTCCGCCTCCGCCGAAGCGAAGACGGACAGGCGCAACACCCAGAGGATGGTTCAGACGAACTTGAGAAGAATGAAAACAACGAAGCCGATGAGGGCAAGGGCTTCGGTGAAAGCGATACCGAGGAACATGGTGGTACGCACCATGCCTGCGGCTTCTGGCTGACGGGCCATTGCCTGGACCGACTGACCAACGAGGTAGCCGATGCCGATGCCTGGACCAATGGCGGCAAGGCCATAAGCCATACCTGCATTGGTTGCGCCGGCGATTGCCTGGGCGGTTGCCTTGTCAGTTGTGGCAGCTGCTGCCTGTGCGAGGATGCTCATTGCTGGTTGCTCTCCTGTTTGGGTGTTGCACCCCCGGCGACGACCGGAAGCGACATTGGTTGCTGGAGCGGATGCTCCGTGGTTGCGAACGTGATCAGTGCTCGGCGTGCATCGAACTGCCGATGTACACCGCGGCAAGAATGGTGAAGATGTAGGCCTGCAGGAACGCCACCATGACTTCGAAGCCAGTAAGAGCAACGAGCATGAAGAACGACAGCGGCAGGACTAGCGCCAGAAGCGACGCGGTGAACAGCGTGATGCACAACACGCTGAAGGTCACGAGAAGAATGTGACCAGCGAGCATGTTGGCGAAAAGTCGGACGGCGAGTGAGAAGGGCCGAACGATGAAGGTCGAGAGGAACTCGATCGGGACCACAAGGATGTACAGCGCCTTGGGCACGCCGGGAGGTGCGATGGCGTTGATGAAGTACTTCGGGCCCTGATGCTTCAGACCGACAGCGATGTAATAGGCCCAGGTAATGAGCGCAAGCACTGCCGGGCCAGCCATACGGGCGTTGGCCGGCATGTGGAAGAAGGGAATGACCTCGAAGATGTTGCCGATGAGGATGAAGAAGAACAGGCTTACCAAGTACGGCAAGTAACGCATGCCGTCGGGACCCATGGTCTCGAGCACGATGCCGTCGCGGATGAACGCCACGGAACTCTCGACGAGGTTCTGCGCGCCCTTCGGCACCATTGAACGCTTGCGGTTACCAAGAATGAACAACACCGAGGTGGCCACGATGGCAACCAAGCTGATGAACGCGATCTTGTTGAACCCGTAAAACGAGTCTTTAGGACCAAACCAGTTGGGCCATTCGACGAGGTTCTCGATGGGTGGGAACTCGAGTCCGAAAATCACTGGGCTGACGACTCCTTGGAGACAGCGGAGGGCTTGAGCGCCGGGAAGGCGAGGGACGCAGAGATGAACTTCATCTCCCAAAACAAAAGACCGAGGTGGGCGATGATAATCGTGAGGCCAAGTGGCAGCATCACGACCCAGGCTGCGTCACGAACGAGCCAGATCGCGGTAAATATAAGGGCAAGACGGATGAGGTAGCCAAACAGCGCTGCACCCATCATCAAGCCAGCGGAGATATTGGCAGACCAAGTGAGCAACGCCGCGGCAAGCGCGAAATTGCACACAACGATGGTCAAACCGTAGGCCGCTGAAAAGGCACCGTTCATGCCCCAGATGAGACCCGCAACAAGCAGGAATGCCGGAGTGACATAGGCAGCGCGCTTGATGATGTCGCGAGCGATTACGGCCTCGGGAGCCGGGCCTTCGACCTGAGCCGTGGAGGTGATCAACGCGCCCATGGACCCGCCGCATCGTGTTCTTGCATCTCAGCCCGATAATTGAAATAGATCTTCACAACAACACCGATGAGGCCCAGCACAGCAAACAACACCGTGAAAACCGGAACGGTTCCGAACAACTTGTCGATTCCGAATCCGATCAGGGCGAGGATCAACGGTGAGAAAACGAGCTCATACCCACCGGCGGAGCGGTTCATTTGCTCTGTAATTTCGCGTCGTTGCGAAACTGCCACCGAAAGTGCCCTGTCGTCAGCGGCCTACAGATTGGCGTGACCCAAGCGAACTCGGGACTCTCCACTCTGCCGTACCGAGTGCTTGTGAATGTTTGCTCAAACTAGGACACAACCCTCGGTGCTGCAACTTTCGCCGAGGTTTTTTGCTCTGCTCTCAGAGCCTTCACCCGCTCGTTCGACGCGTTAGATCTCTTCGCCCGTTGGCTCGTTTGGCAGTGGGCTGGAATCGGGCATTTCGGACTGAATCGAGTTATCGATCGGCCCAGTCACCCCGCCGCGCTCGAGGCCTGCTCGCCGCCGGGCGTCGCGGGCCTCATCTCGCTCAAGCCGCCGCCGCTCAAGACGGACGCCGGGATGGAGAATGGTGAAAAGAGACAGCAAAATGGCGGCAATCCCGAAGGGCACGATTCCGTCTCCTGAGCCGCTGTAGATAGGCCAGAGAACAAACCCGCTGAGCAGCGCGGTCCAGGTCCACAGGATGAAAACACTGCGGCGATGGCCATGGCCCAGGGCCATGAGACGGTGATGGAGGTGGCCCTTATCGGCATTCGAAATGCCACTTCGAGAACGTGCTCGACGAATAATGGCGAAGAGCGTGTCGATGATGGGTACGCCCAGAATCACCAGTGGAATCAGCAGTGGAGCGAAGAAAAAGAAGGAACTGCCTGAGTAGGACCGATCGGTTCGTCCACCAACCACCATGGTTGATGCCGCCATGAGGAGACCCAAAAGGAGCGCTCCGACATCACCCATGAAGATTTTGGCGGGATGAATATTGTGCGGCAAGAAGCCGATGCAGGCTCCGAGCGCAACGATCGCAATCAGTGGACCGACATTGCCGGCCGCAAGCAAACCATCGCCACTTAATTCATGGGCGTAAAGAAAGAACGTGGCTGCAGCGATCGCGACGATTCCGCCAGCCAAACCATCGAGCCCGTCGATGAGGTTGATGGCATTGGCCATGCCAACGACCCACACCACCGACAGTAAGTACGACCAGTCGTTGGAGAGCACAAAGACTCCGGCAAACGGCACTCGAAAAACGAGAATCGAAATACCGGAAATCACTAAGACGCTTGCAGCGATAACGATGCCTGCGACCTTGGCGGGCGCAGAAACTTCGCGGAGATCATCGATCGCTCCGACACCAGCAATGACTAACGCAGCAAGCACTAACCCAAGCGGTTCAGTGCTCCCGTTGAAAACAACGTCAAACGAGCCCATGCACCAGGCCGCAAACATGCCGGCGAGAACACCAAGCAGCATGGCCACCCCGCCGAGAGTCGGCGTTGGACGCTCATGCACATGTCGTGCATCGGGGCGAACGACTGCACCGATCCGAACCGACAAACGTCGGACTCCGAACAACGCGACAAACGTCGTGACGGCGACGACCGCCAAGACGATTGCGTATGCGCCGATGCTTGGCACGAGGTTGAAGACTTCCCGACTCAGCCGTAGGGAGTGAACTTGGCGCAGAGCGCAGCGACATCGGAACGCACTGCAGCGATAGCCGCATCGTCAGTACGACCACGAAGCGCTCGCGCAATGAGCGAAGCGATCTGAGCCATTTCTGGCTCTGTCATTCCTTGCGTTGTTACCGCTGGAGTTCCGATGCGAACACCGCTGGTTACAAACGGCGAACGAGGATCGTCAGGAATGGTGTTCTTGTTCAGAGTGATCCCAGCAAGATCGAGCACTGCTTGCGCTTCTTTGCCAGTGAGTTCGGAATCGAATCCCCGCAGATCAACCAAACAGAGATGATTATCGGTGCCGCCCGAAACCAAACGGAACCCTTCCTTTGCAAGTGCTTCAGCAAGTGCAGCGGAGTTCTTGACGATCTGCTGCGCGTAACCCTTGAACGAGGGATCGGCCGCTTCACGGAATGCAACAGCTTTGGCAGCGATCGCGTGTTCGAGCGGACCGCCCTGCAAGCCCGGGAACATCGCTTTGTCGATTGCAGCTGCATGTTCAGCGCGGCTGAGGATGCAACCGCCACGAGGACCGCGGAGTGTCTTGTGTGTCGTGAAGGTAACGACATCGGCGTACGGCACCGGATTCGGATGTACTCCACCGGCGATAAGTCCGGCGATATGCGCAGCATCGAACATCAGTAACGCGCCAATTTCATCGGCGATCTCGCGGATGGGCGCGGGGTCAATGATGCGCGGATAGGCAGTGGCGCCCGCGATGATCATCTTCGGACGCTCACGCAATGCGATTTCACGCATTTGATCCATGTCGATTCGTTCATCGGACGGGGTGACGCCATAGGCAACAAAGTTGTAGAAGCGCCCGGAGATATTCACCGGCGACCCGTGCGTGAGATGACCACCGTGATCAAGGCTTAGACCCATCACAGTGTCGCCCTGCTCAAGAAGTGCGAGGTACACGCCGAGGTTGGCATTGGCGCCGGAATGAGGCTGGACGTTGGCATGTTCAGCGCCAAAGAGTTCCTTCACTCGATCGCGAGCAATGTCTTCGATCTCATCGACGATCTGATTGCCGCCGTAGTAGCGCTTGCCCGGGTAGCCCTCGGAGTACTTGTTGGTGAGAACTGACCCCGTCGCTCGCATCACTGCGGGCGAGGTGAAGTTCTCCGAAGCGATGAGTTGCAGTGTGGTGTTCTGACGTTCGACTTCGGAGTCAATAAGTCCGAAAAGCGTGTCGTCGTTGTCAGCAGGCCAGGGCATAGCGAATCTCCTCGAGCGGTGTCACATGGATCGTAGTGCCGCCTCTTCGGACACCGACCCGCTCGGCAGGTACGTTGCCTGACATGGTTTCTGAACTTGATCCCCGGCTCCCAATAATCGTCGGCACCGGACAGACCATGATCCGCGACGCGTCGATCGAACCACTCGAACCGGCCGACCTCATGGCCGAGGCACTTCGTCAGGCCGAAGCCGATAGTCACGGTCGCGGCCTCCTCGCCAGCGCCGATCAGGTACTCACGGTGAGCGAACTGTCCTGGAGATATCAAAACCCCGCCCTCGCTGTGGCCGAAAGAATTGGTGCTTCCCCTCGCCGCCTGGCCTCATCGGTCATCGGGGGAAATCTGGCCGGCGTCATGGTTGCTCGAGCAGCGGCAGATATTCAGCGCGGCGACGCTGACGTCATTGTCCTGTCCGGCGGCGAAGCCACTCGGACCCGTTCCCGTCTCCGAAAAGCAGGAACTGAGCCGCAGTGGTCGACGCAGCCTGAAGGCGTTGCCCCTCCGGAGTCAATCGGTGATCAACGCCCGCTTGCAAATGAGGTTGAGATCGCTCGCGGATTGCAGATGCCAGTTGATATCTATCCGTTGTTCGAAATTGCGCTCCGAGCTCGCCTTGGTCTCACCATCGATCAGCACATCGAGCGAATCGGTTCGCTGTGGTCGGCGTTTTCGGAAATCGCGGCAACGAATCCAAACGCATGGATTCGCACTCCCCTTTCCGGACCTGAGATCACAACGCCGACTGCCGAAAACCGCATGATCACTTGGCCGTACACAAAACGGCTGTGTTCAAACAATCAGGTTGACCAAGGAGCCGCTGTAATCATCACCTCAGTTGCCGCTGCAGAGCGGGCCGGCGTACCTCGAGATCGCTGGGTGTTTCTTCACGCAGGTACCGAAGCAATCGACCACTGGAATATTTCCAATCGTGTTGACCTGTGTTCCTCCCCCGCGCTTCGAACTGCCGGTCGCGACGCGTTCGCACTTGCTGGACACGGTCCCGATGACATTTCGTACGTCGACCTCTATTCGTGTTTCCCCTCCGCAGTTCAGATCGGCGCTTTCGAACTCGGGTTGATCCCTGATTCCAATGTCAACGGAACTGGATGGGGAGGCATCGGCGCGTCTCGACCACTCACCGTGACTGGCGGAATGACCTTCGCCGGCGGGCCCTACAACAATTACGTCACACATGGTCTCGCCACGATGGTCGACACCTTGCGAAAAGATTCAGGTGCATTTGGTCTCTGTACGGCTAATGGCGGCTACACCACCGAACACGCGGTGTTGATCGCGTCAACAACTCCGCCAAAGGCTGGGGCGTACCGCCACTCCAACCCTCAGGCCGAAGTCGACGCGCTTCCTCGCGTGGAATGTGATGACGCCTGGACCGGCGATGTCACGATCGAAAGCGCCACTGTCGTGTTCAAAGATGTTCCGACACACGCACTTGTTGCGACACGCACACCAAGTGGTCAACGTTCGTGGGGAATGTCTTCCGATGCAGACTTCATGAATGCCGCTATGACGACAGAACTCGTTGGCTCGCGCGCGCAACGCTCTGCAGAAGGAACGATTTCAATCGACTGAAGCAGTCGAGAATCAGTCGGCCTTCAGGTTCGCTTTGAGACGAGCGGCGAGCAGCGCATGCACGCGCTCTTCTGCTTTCGGCATTTCACTCAAAAGTTTCTGAAACGCCTTCGTGTCGAATGCGAGCAACGCCATGGGGGTGGTGGCCACGACTGTCGCTGTACGTGGCCGCCGATCGATAAGCGCCATCTCCCCGACCATCGAGCCAGGCCCGACGGTAACGAGATGCTCCTCGCCGACGAACACTTCGGCTTGGCCCGACTCGATGACAAAGCACTCTTGGCCAACTCGCCCTTGATCGATCAGCAGCTCCCCTGCCTCGACCTCGACATCGTCGGCCAACTGCGCAACCCGGTCGAGATCGACATCGCTGAACCCCTCGAAGAAGGCCAGCCCTCGCAATCGAGCGGCGCCATTCACTGCCTTTTTCCGCTTCCCGAACATATTTCTCACCTTTCGGCATGGACGGGTCTCCCCGTCCGCGACGATGGTAGGCGCAACCCGCCTGATCCGACCGGAGGAATTCATGGTCTCGGAACTTTTTGATCCCGCCGCTTGGCGCCCAATCGCTGGATTTGAGGACCTCGTCGATATCACCTATCACCGCGCGGTCGATCAAGGAACGGTGCGGATTGCATTCAATCGACCCGAAATCCGTAACGCCTTCCGCCCTCAAACCGTCGATGAGCTCTACCGGGCCCTCGACCATGCCCGCATGTCCAGCGACGTTGGATGTGTCCTACTCACCGGCAACGGGCCATCGCCCCGAGACGGTGGCTGGGCGTTTTGTTCGGGCGGCGACCAGCGCATCCGAGGGAAAGACGGCTACCGCTACGCCGACGGCGAAACTGCAGACTCAATTGATCCAGCGCGTAGCGGTCGACTTCACATCCTCGAGGTGCAGCGTCTCATTCGTTTCATGCCGAAGATTGTCATTTGTGTTGTGCCCGGCTGGGCAGCGGGTGGCGGTCACAGCCTTCATGTCGTTTGTGATCTCACACTCGCGAGTGAAGAGCATGCGAAGTTCAAACAGACCGATGCTGATGTCGCGAGCTTCGACGGAGGCTTTGGTTCTGCATATCTCGCACGCCAGGTCGGCCAGAAGTTCGCGCGGGAAATCTTCTTTTTGGGGCGCGAGTACAGCGCCGCGCAAATGTTTCAGATGGGCGCAGTGAACGAAGTCGTACCTCATGCCGACTTAGAGAAGGTTGCTCTCGAATGGGCAGCGCTGATCAATGGCAAGAGCCCCACCGCTCAGCGGATGCTGAAGTACTCGTTCAATCTCATCGACGACGGACTTGTGGGACAGCAAATCTTTGCTGGCGAAGCCACCCGACTCGCCTATGGGACCGATGAAGCCACTGAAGGACGCGATTCCTTTTTGGAAAAGCGTGACCCCGATTGGTCCGCGTATCCCTGGCATTTCTAAAACGCAGATCTTCAGGTCGTGACAACCACGATCACACCAATAAGTGCCAAGGCAGCACCGACCCACTGCTCGCGGTCGAGGCGCTCATGGTGCACTTGACGCGCGAGCACGAGGGTCATCACTGGGAACATCGACGCCAGTGCAGCGACAACGGGCAGTGAGCCCGATGTTGTTGCAACGCCATAGAGCGTCACGGCAACAACATCGCCGATTCCCGCAATAGCAACCATCGGCAGCACTGAAGTTGCCGGCCTGCATGGCGCGCGTGTCGCGAGAACGATTGCAAAGAGCAATACCGGGTAAACAACCCGCATGACGAGCAGCGTTGAGTAAGCACTGTGGTCGCTTCCGTTCGCGACTGCAAGCAACGAAATGCCGATTCCCAACGCGGCGCCGAGCGCTAACAAAATCGGGCGATGACCGCCTGTGCGGAAATCACGCAGATGTGGTCCCCCAGCGAGAATCACACCGATAACGGCAATTGCGATTCCGATGGTTTGCACTGCTCCCGGACTTTCACCACGCACGAAACCCGCGATCACAGGCACCAGAACTGAGGTGCTCGCGATTGGTGCCACGACACCCATGGGGCCCGTTGCAAGACCCCGGTAGAGCAACACAATGCCGATCGAACACGAAACGCCAGCGACGATTCCCCAGGTGACCACGGTCGAATCGAAAACCAAGTCGCCGCTAATGACCGCGATGACAGTCATTACTGGCAGCGCAATAAGGCTCGCCCACAACAACACGGTCGTTGATGGCGTTGTCTTCGAGGCCGTACCTCCGAAGAAGTCCGAGGTTCCCCAAAGCGTCGAGGAAATGAGAGCGAGGAGAATGGGCACGATCAGTTGCTCGCGTGCGCGACGACGGCGCGCGGCCGTCCGGCGAGATCTTGGTAACCCTTGGCGCCGACCAAACCGCACGCCTGAGCAAGTTCAAGGACTACGGGAACTTGTCCGGGGGCCATCTCGAGAACAAGCGTTCCGCCAGGCCGCAGCCAAGTCGCTGCGCCGGTCACAATTTTTCGAATGTCATCGAGACCGTCATCACCGGCGAACAACGCTGACATCGGTTCCCACTCTCGAACCACATCCTCGACTTCATCGCCGATCGCGACGTAGGGAGGATTACTGACTATCAGGTCGATCGTTCCAAGCAGTTCTGCGGGGAGCGCTTCGAACCACGATCCTTCAAACGCGCTCACCCGGGTGGCAGCTCTACCAATACCGGCGAGGTTTGAGCGCGCGACCACGAGAGCATCGGCGGACGCATCGGTGATCCACACTTCAGCACGTTCCACTTCTACCGCTACAGAAAGTCCAATCGCTCCCGAGCCCGTACCAAGGTCGACGACGACGGGTCGATCGATTCCGCTCGCACGCATTGACTGCAATTCCGCGATGGCTAGGCCAGCAACAACTTCCGTTTCAGGACGTGGGATGAGAACACGTCGATCGACGAACAGATCCAACGTGCGAAATCCCCAACGACCAAGCACGTATTGCAATGGCTCACCCGCGAGTCGTCGTTCAACCATTAGGTCGTGGAAATGCATACCCCGTTCGGTGACCTTCTCGTCGAGACCGAGCACATACTCAGCACCATCGAAGCCCGCAGCGCGCTCGATGATCCAACGGGTTTCATTCGCCGGCGAGGACGTCTGAGCGGAAAGCCGCGCTTCAGTTTCAGCCGCGACTTCTCTCCATGTCGTGGTGTTGTCGCTCATATGTCGCGTTCGGCCAACTGAGTTGCCCGTTCGTCAGCGACGAGTCCGTCGATGACTTCATCGAGTTCGCCACCAAGAACCTTGTCGAGCTTGTAAAGAGTGAGGCCAATGCGGTGATCAGTGAGGCGGTTTTCTTTGAAGTTGTAGGTACGCACCTTTTCGGAACGACCACCGCCACCGGTCTGGGCTTTTCTTGCGCCAGACGCTTCGGCGGCTTGCTTCTCTTGTTCGGCCTGGAGCAGCCGGCTACGAAGCACGCGCATCGCTTTTTCACGATTCTGAATTTGGCTTTTTTCGTCCTGCATCGCAACCACAACGCCGGTAGGGAGATGCGTAATGCGAACAGCGGAATCGGTGGTGTTCACGGACTGACCACCGGGACCGGAAGAGCGGTACACGTCGATTCGAAGTTCGTTGGGATCGAGAACCACGTCGACCTCATCGGCTTCTGGAAGCACGGTGACCGTTGCTGAAGACGTATGAACGCGGCCTTGACTTTCCGTTACCGGCACGCGCTGGACTCGATGAACGCCACCTTCGTGTTTCATTTTTGACCAGACACCATCGCCGGCGAGACGGAAGGTCACGTCTGAATAGCCCCCAAGATCGGAAGCCTGCGCGTCCATAATCTCGAACTTCCAGTTTTGCTTGGTGGCAAAGCCCCGGTACATCTCAAACAAGTCTCGAGCGAACAAGTTGGCTTCTTCGCCGCCTTCGGCACCACGAAGTTCGACAATGACATTGCGAGCATCGTTCGGGTCCTTCGGCAACAGCAAGACTTTGATCTCTTCATCAAGTCGATCAATGGCGAGTTCGGCTGTGTCGATTTCGTTCCGCAACATTTCGCGATCGGCACCATCGGCATCGGTAAACATTTCACGAGCAGCAGCGAGATCCTCGGTCGATTGGGCGAGCTCACGCAATCGGCTCACGAGTTCACCGAGATCGCGATAGCGACGATTGAGTTCCGCATAACGCTTCTGCTCTGAAATCACAGTTGGATCAGCGAGGGATCCCTCGATCTCTGCGTATTCGCGTTCAAGACCAGGAAGTCGTTCGAGCATGCTCATGATGCAGTCTCGCTCTCGCGCCACTCGCCCGGCAGCCCGACAACTTCAGCAGGTCCAAGAAGCTGACGAGCAAGCCTCCGAGTCGCAGGATGATCGTCTCGTTCAGGAACAACGATTACGACACGAGCCGAAGGATCGTTCAGGGCACGAGCATCGGCTGCAGTTGGAACGACATCAAGATCGATGCCCACAGAACAGGCCACGACGATCGACGCACCTTTGTCATCAACACCAACAGCAATCGAAGCGCCCACGTCTTTCACGCTGTCACGCGGCAATGGAGGCTGAACTGGTCGGAGCTCACGGGCTCCGATGAGCTGAGGGTCACGGACAAGACGCCAACGCAACCAGCCTTCGGGAGCAAGATGGCGCAATGGATGGGCTTCGGCTTCAACCCGGCGAACGGCATCGACACTTGAGATGACCGATTCCAATGCCAGTGCAGTTGGAAGATTGCCATGCACCATTGTGAATGCTTCGCGGTCGTGACGGCCTACGCCGACCTCGAGACGGGTCCCATCGGGTGACTCAACCACCCGCGCGATTTCTAAACCTCGCAACTCTCCCCGAATCTCACCGTGTTCGACAGAGACCTCGACGCCGGCATCGGTCAACATTCCGATGAGTTCTCGCGCTGCTGCTGACGGTTCGACAAGGACGGGAATTGGCGCGGGTACTGCGGCCACGAGGGTTCTGCCCTCGATGCGCCACACCGAAGGGCCGTTCGTAAATTGAGCGGCGCGACGCGCCAGCACGCCTGAAGTTGCTTCAGATTCGGCCATGACATGAAAGGTCTCAAAGCGCTCGCGATCAGCCAAGACCATTGCTGATCCGAGGCTCCGGATCGCGCCATCGTCGAGCAGACACCAAAGCGCTTCACCGACGTGCACCATTGCGCCGCCAGTAAACGGCGTTGTTCGAAGTTCAGATTGATCGATTCCTGTGGCATCGCCAACGAGCGCTCGTGCTTTCGCGGCGAGCAATCGGGTTCGTTGATTTGGATCGAGGGGCACGGTCGGCTCCTGACCGCGCAGTGGCTCAGAACTACCGCTATTTGCGGCGCTTGCCGTAACGCTTCTCGAACTTCTCGATACGTCCGCCGGTGTCGACCAGCTTCTGCTTGCCCGTATAGAAAGGATGGCACTCGTTGCAGAGTTCCGAGGTGAGCTCGGCCTTCGTGGAACGCGTGGTGAAGGTGTTCCCACAGGAACACTTCACGGTCGAATCGACGTAGTCGGGATGAATGTCAGCCTTCATGGCAGAGCTCCAAAGAGATTTCGGGACAGGTAATTCTGCCGGGCGGGAGGCGGAACCGCAATATGAGCCCCGAACCCGTCCTGAGCAGGGACTCAGCCCTTGGCCACCTCGGCCAAGAACTCGTCATTGGTGCGGAATGTGCCCAATCGGTCGATCAACATCTCAAGACCTGGGGCGCTACTTCCCCCGTCGGCGAGCCCTGCAAGCACCCGACGAAGCTTGTGAACTTCCTTGAGTTGCTTGGGTTCGTAGAGCAGTTCCTCGTGGCGAGTCGAGGACGCATCGACGTCGATCGCCGGATAGAGGCGACGCTCGGCCAGACGGCGATCGAGGCGCAGTTCCATATTTCCGGTGCCCTTGAACTCTTCAAAGATGACGTCATCCATCTTCGAGCCAGTCTCGACCAGCGCACTCGCAATGATCGTGAGCGAACCGCCCTCTTCAAGGTTGCGTGCCGCACCGAAAAACTTCTTCGGCGGATACAGCGCACCGGTGTCAATACCACCAGACATCACTCGACCGGTTGTAGGAGCGGCAAGGTTGTAGGCACGAGCGAGGCGCGTGATTCCATCAAGAATCACAACAACGTCACGTCCGTCTTCAACCAGACGCTTCGCACGCTCAAGCACGAGTTCTGCAACTGACGTGTGTTCCTCGGCTGGTCGATCGAAGGTTGACGCTATGACCTCGCCTTCGACCGAACGACGCATGTCGGTCACTTCTTCGGGACGCTCATCGACAAGAAGAACCATGAGATGAACGTCAGGATTGTTCTCCGAGATCGACTTCGCGATCTGCTTCATCACTGTTGTTTTGCCGGCCTTCGGCGGGGCAACAATGAGTCCGCGCTGTCCCTTTCCGATCGGCGACAGAAGATCGATGATCCGCGATGTCATGTTGTACGGCTCGTCGCGAGTCGACAACGTGAGTCGTTCATCAGGGAAAAGGGGTGTGAGATCGTCGAATCGACGACGATCGCGAGCGGCATCGGGGGTTCCGTCATTGACCGTGTCAATGCGAAGGAGTGCCGGATTCTTTTCGTTACGGGCTGCCGGGCGGCTCGTGCCCGTGATGACATCGCCACGCCGAAGTGAGAACTGTCGAGTTTGTTTCACCGACACATAGACATCTTCACGGGTTGGCAAATAGCCACTTACCCGAATGAAGCCATAACCCTCGTCTCGCAGATCGAGAACGCCAGAAACCTCGACGGGATCACCCGACCACGGTTCATCGGTTCTGGTCTCAGGGCGTTCACCTCCGCGATCGCGGCCGCGACGTCGACGTCGACGCGCGCCCCCTTCGCCGTCGAACTCGCCTTCGGAATCATTTCCGGCCTGCGGACGCGACGCTCCCTCGGCTACCACTACTTCATCGTCATCGGTAGCACTCTCGCTTTCGGCGACAGCGTCATCAACCTCTGATGAAATTTGGTCCTCTTCGAATTCGAAGACCGCTTCCTCGACTGGTGCATCTTCGACGACGGCAGCCTTTGGCGGGCGTCCGCGACGCGGCTTGGGCGTAGCGGGCTCAGAATCGGCGATGAGCCCAAGGATCATGTCGATGACATCAGCCTTTTTGGCTCTCGAGCCTGGTTTGCCACCAAGGGTTGAAGCGATGGTCATGAGCTCGTCGCGATCTTTCGCTTCAAGCGTTGCGCGTTGGTCCTTCTCGGACATTGGAAACTCGTTTCTCCCAGACGCAATCGTCCAGATGAGAGTGATGGATCTTCGAAAACGGAAGTGCGGTGCGGGAGAGTCACCCACTCGGTCGAATGGATGTTCCGTCGGACGACGGTGAGACGATGGACCAGCCGAGGCGGTCGCAATCGACAGTGTGAGGTTAGCGGTGCCCTACCTCGTGCACCAACAGCTCAACCAGCGACCAAGCGCCCCATGAGTTCATGGCCTGGGACGATCGGCAGATCGGCAACACCGGCTTCGGTGTACTCGCCGCCCGGACCATCGACAGTTGAGTCGAAGAGCAAATACGGAACCGCATCAGGCGTATGCGTGCGAAGCGCAAGCGGCGTGGCGTGGTCGGGAAGGAGAAGCATTCGCCACGGACCGCTGGCATCGAGCGATTCCACGAGCCCGGCAAGAATCCGAGAATCCCAATTCTCTAACGCGCGAACTTTTTCTTCCACATTGCCAGCGTGACCAGCCTCGTCGGTCGCTTCGACATGCACGATAAAAAGATCGAGTCCGTCGTCAAGACCGTCGACCGCGCAATCGCGTTTTCCTTCATAATCGGTGTCATACCAACCAGTGGCAGATTCAAGTTCGACAACTTCAATGTCGGTGAGAACACCGAGACCGCGAACTAAATCGACTGCGGTGACTAACCCGGCCTTCAGCCCATACTGACTTTCGAACGATGGCATTTGCGGCTGGAAACCCTGGCCCCATAGCCAAACCGTGTTCGCGTCAATGTCGAAATCGGCGAGGATTTCGCGCGATGCGTCCATAACTCTTTGAAGTTTTGACGCCGCTGGTCCCGTTGGCCAAACAGCTGGCTTACCAGTGAGGTCGTGCGGCGGTGCACACTCGGCTTCTGCCCAGTCGGCAGGCGCAACCATGATGTGGCGATATTGCACACCGCGGTGAAATTCGATGCCTTCGTCGGCGAATGCATCGTGCATCGCTTCGATTGCGCCGGCGGCACGCTCGGTAGACGGATGCCCACCGGCGAAGTCGATCATTGTGCCGTCGTCACCAATCGTTGAAAGGTTGCAGCGATAAGCGACCTGGTCAGGTCGAAGTTTGAGACCGAGTGCCGCTGCTTCAATCGGCGCTCGACCCGTGTGATATTTCGCTGGGTCGTAACCGAAGATGGACATATTGCCAACATCCGAACCCGGCGGAAGTCCATGAGGAATAACCGCAGCGCGACCAACCAGCGAACGCGACGCAATGGCATCGAGCACGGGCATACGCGCTGCTTGGAGTGGGGTTCGTCCGTCGAGCTCAGCGAGCGGCTCGTCGGCACAACCATCGGGGACACAAACTACGTATTTCATCGGACCGTCATTCTGCCCGAATCTGGCGCAAGTGGGTAGATCGGGTCAGCCGCGATCGAGCGTTGCCTCGATGGCGCCGCGTACCGTCTCGAAATCATTGGGGCAGACATCGAATTTCTCAGGCCGATCAAACAGGTCGGAGAGATGCTCGGGCAGAGGTGGTCGCACCCCGGTCGCAGCCTCGACGGCATCAGGGAACTTCGCAGGATGAGCGGTCGCTAGAACGACCATCGGCACCGACGGATCGGATCGAGCTGTTCTGGCGGCGGCAAGGCCGACGGCGGTATGAGGATCGATGAGCATTCCTGCCTGCTCATAAAGCCCCGAGATCGTTGCCGCCGTCTGGGCATCGTCGACTCGCGATGCGGCCCAATGCTCTGACAAAAGATCGAGCCGACCTGCGTCGACTGACACGGTGCCCTCGGAACGGAATCGATCCATGAGTTCCGCAATTGCCGCACCATCGCGCCCATGGATCTCAAAGAGCAGTCGCTCGAGGTTGGACGACACTTGGATGTCCATGCTCGGACTGAGGGTTGGCTGCACCTCGCCGATTGTCATCGTTCCCGTAGTGAGGAACTGCGTGAGGATGTCGTTGCGATTCGACGCGACGATGAACTGAGAAATTGGAGTTCCCATTCGCTGCGCGCCATAACCAGCGAAAACATTTCCGAAATTTCCTGTTGGTACGGAGAACGCGACAGGACGACCCACTCCGCCACCAAGCCGAACCGTGCTGGTGACGTAATAAACCATCTGCGCCATGACTCGCGCCCAGTTGATGGAGTTCACTGCGGAGAGGTTGCGCGATTCTCGGAAGTTCTGATCGGCGAAAAGGGCCTTGACGATGTCTTGACAATCATCGAACGTCCCCTCGACGGCGATGTTGTGCACATTCGGCGCAAGCACTGTTGTCATCTGTCGACGCTGCACATCAGAGACTCGGCCAGCAGGGTGAAGGATGAACACCTCGGCAGTGGGCCGATCGCGCAATGCTTCGATGGCCGCTGAACCAGTGTCGCCCGAGGTTGCCCCTACCACCGTGACTTTTTCGCCACGGCGGGTGAGTTCGTCGTCGAAAAGCCGGCCGACAAGCTGAAGCGCGATGTCTTTGAACGCCAGCGTTGGGCCGTGAAAAAGCTCCGCCAGCCAGAAGTTGTCGCCAAGGTCAACGAGCGGCACTACTTCTTCGGTGGCGAATGTCGCATACGCGTCTGAAACGATTGCTTCGAATGTGTCGCGATCGAAAGAGCCTTCGACAAACGGCCACATGACTTCGACGGCAATTTCGGCGTACGACATCGATGCGAATCGCTCGAGAGAACCAACCGTTAGCGACGGCCACTCCGATGGAACATAAAGGCCGCCATCGATCGCTAGACCGGCGAGCAGAACATCGGAAAATCCAAGTTCTGGGGCTGCCCCGCGCGTACTTACGTAGGTGAGAGGCGCCATTAGATGTCTGCGTCAATCAGTACGCGGATCGTGGACCCCAGACTTCGGACTGACTCGAGTTCACCAAGCGACACAAGCGTTGCTCGCACATCTCGTTCGAGGGCGGGATGGATGATGAGGTCAATACGGGCTTCATCGGCCGCCGTTTCCGGACCCGACACCGAATGTTGTTCCATCGAATCGATCGAAACGCCATGTGCGCCGAACACACCAGCAATCGCGGCAAGTACGCCTGGGCGGTCGTCGACACGAAGACTGAGGTACCACGCCGCGTCGAGTTCGTCGTTCGAACGAAATGGCATTGGAACAAAGGTGCCAAGAGACGCGTGCGCGCCGCTTTGCAAGTTCACCGCAGCATCGACGAGGTCGCCTAGGACCGCAGACGCTGTCGGGTCGCCGCCAGCACCACGCCCATAGAACATGAGGTCGCCAACGGCATCGCCTTGCACAAAGACCGCATTGAAACTTTCGCGGACCGCAGCGAGCGGATGAGCGTTGGGGATAAGGCAGGGGTGAACACGTGCCGACAGTTCATCGCCGCCCGGAAGCGAAAACCGTTCGGCAATGGCGAGCAACTTGATGGCGTAGCCATGGCGCTGCGCGAAGGCAATGTCATCGGCTGAAACGCTGGAGATACCTTCACAATGAACGTCGGCACTTGTCACTTCCGCGCCAAAAGCGATTGACGCAACAATCGCGATCTTCGCAGCAGCATCGTGTCCTTCGACATCTGCAGTGGGATCGGCTTCGGCGTAGCCGAGAGACTGTGCTTCGGCGAGAGCTTCGGAGTAGTCGGCCCCCGCTTCACTCATGCGCGTGAGGATGTAATTGGTCGTTCCGTTCATGATTCCCATCACACGCACTACCGGCTCTGCGAGCAACGATTCACGAAGAGGGCGAATGAACGGAATGCCTCCAGCGACGGAGGCTTCGAAGAGAATGTCGACACCCGCTGCTTCGGCCGCAGCAAACAATTCAGAACCATGGGCCGCAAGGAGTGCTTTGTTGGCGGTGACGACAGGTTTTCCTGCAGCGAGCGCAGCGAGAACCAGGTCGCGAGCGGGTTCAATCCCACCCATCACTTCAACGATGATGTCGATTGATGGATCAGAAACCACAGAAAGCGCGTCGTCGGTGAACGCGTCGGTCCCAACAACTGCTGATCGCTTCTGTGAAAGATCCCGCACCGCGATGCGAGAAACCTTTAAGGACAGGCCGGTACGCGACTTAATCGTTGCGCTCTGACGCTCGAGGAGCGCGAGAAGAGACGTTCCGACCGTCCCACAACCAAGAACTCCGATACGCACAACCGATTCATCCACGGCTGAGAGGCTACCGGCGCCCGCCGGTGGACTTCGACGGAGTTTCTGATCAGCCCGCGATCACGCTCACAATGGTGACGACGGCGGTAGCAGCGAGCAACAAGGTCACGAGTGACCGGAATCGCACCGGATCGATATGGCCCCGGATCCGGTGGCCGAGGAAGAACCCCAACGCCAGGGTCGGGCCTGCGACCAAGAGCGACCACGCAACATCGGTCGTGAAATGGCCAGTTGCAGCGAAGAGAACAAGCGACAGCAGACCGATCGCAACAAACACCGAGGAGATCGTGGCGCGGAACACTTGCGGCGAGAAGTGTCGAGCGTGCAGGGCCATAACCAGCGGAGGTCCGTTCGTTGACAACGACGTGCTCAGCACCCCCGCCACAAACCCAGCAGCGAGATCGATCGGCGTACTGGCTTGTTCCAGTTTGAAACCGCGAAGGTTCACGATCAAGAAAACAACGATGACGACGGCCAAGCCAATCTTGAGTTGTTGCGACGACGCCACGACGAGAATTACGAGCCCAAACGGTGCGCCGACGAATGCCGCAAGAGTGAGTCGCTTCATCGCCGAACGGTCACCATGGTGGCGCTCGGTCCAGGCCTGACCGCCACTCGTGAACGTTCCCAATGTCGCGGCAATCACAACGGCAGTTTCCGTGGGAACCGCCATCGACATGAGCGGAACAGCCAGAAGCGCGAACCCGAATCCAGTAACGGTCTGAATCAACGATGAAAACAACACCGCAAAACCGATAAGGACGAACTCGGAGGTCGACAATGCGGCCTCAGTCGACCTCAAGGAGAAGCAGATCATCGAGTGTTTCTCGTCGAACGACGAGACGAGCTTTGCCGTCAGCAACGAAGACAACGGCCGGACGCGTGACCTTGTTGTAGTTCGACCCCATCGAATGCCCGTAAGCGCCCGTCACCGGTGTGGCGAGAATGTCACCGACGGAAAGGTCGGCAGGCACACGAGCGTCGCGTACGAGGATGTCGCCAGATTCACAGTGCTTTCCGACAATCGTCACGACACGATCGCGATCGGATGCGACATCACGCGGCAGAAATGCCTCGTAGCCACTTCCGTAAAGCACTGGGCGAGGGTTATCGCTCATGCCTCCGTCGACCGATACATAGGTGCGGATATCGGGGATCTCTTTGATGGTGCCCACCGAATACAAGGTGATCGCAGCTTGGGCAACGAGTGCTCGGCCTGGTTCGGCAGTGACATGTGCCGTGATGCCAGCGGCCGCGCAAGCTGCCCGCACAACCTCGCCCCATTCGGTGATGGATGCAGATTCCTCACCGGCGACATAGGCAACGCCCAATCCGCCACCCACAGAGAACTCGGGCAATTGGTGCTTCTGAAGAAATGGCGCCATGACTTCGATCGCCATTTCGAAGAACTCGGCGTCGAACACCTGTGAACCAATGTGAGCATGAAGTCCAACGAGATCGATCGCTGGCGAAGCGGTTGCGCGAAGTACCGCAGCATCGGCTTGGCCGCTGGCCAACCCAAAACCGAACTTCGAATCGTCTTGTCCGGTACGAACGAACTCATGCGTATGGGCTTCGACGCCGGGCGTAACTCGGATCAATGCTCGAGGCACAGGGAGCCCTTCGGCCACAAGTGCTTCGATTCGGTCGATCTCATCGAACGAGTCGATGATGATCCGTCCGATGCCTTCAGACATCGCTGTTCGAAGTTCCGCCGTGCTCTTGTTATTGCCGTGCAGAACTAAGCGGTCGGCAGGCACGCCGGCAGCGCGAGCAACGTGATATTCCCCGCCTGTCGAGACGTCGAGGTTGCAGCCTTCCTCAGCAGCAAGTCGAGCCATCGCCGTGCACAGAAACGCTTTCGTTGCGAAGTTCACACCAACGCCAAATGCGGTGACAGCTTCGCGACAACGAGCTCGAAGATGTGCTTCGTCGTAAACAAACAGCGGCGTGCCGAATTGTTCGGCCAGTTCCAACGTGTCGCAACCACCGATGACAAGTTGGCCCTTGTCGCCGATTGTGGCGGTGTCAGGCAAGAGTGAAAGTGGAAGCGAGTTCATCGGTGCCTCACATCTGGTCCGGCGCGCTGACGCCCAATAGGTCGAGACCGATAGCAAGACCGACCGAGGCAGCTTCGACAAGATGCAAGCGCGCTTGTGTGAGTTCGCTTGAGACACCATCGCCCATTACATAACAGTCGTGATAAAAGCCGTGCACGGCTCCCGCAAGTTCACGCACCCACGTTGCTATGCGATGCGGCGCGCGATCAACGGCAGCCGTGGACACCGTGTCGGGGAGTTCAGAGAGCACACGAAGAACTTCGAGTTCGCGCTCATGAGTCAGCAAGGACAGGTCGACCTGCGCGATCGGCAGAGTGGCGACGCTTCGTTCCACCGCAACACGGAAAATTGATTGGATCCGGGCGTACGCCATTTGGACGTAATAAACGGGATTGTCCATGGCACGACTCTTGACGACGTCGTAGTCGAACGTCTGTGTGGAATCGATCGACTGAAGCAGATAGGTGAGACGCGCAGAATCGGCTCCAACCTCGTCAAGGACTTCGGAGAGTTCGACGATGTCGCCTGCTCGCTTTGAGAAACGAACCGGTTCGCCACCCTTCAGTAAGTTGACCAACTGAATGATTGCGCATTCGAGTTCTGCCGGGTCATGCCCAAGCGATTGCATTGCGGCCTTCATACGAGGCACATACCCGTGGTGGTCTGCACCCCAGACATCGATAAGAAGGTCATACCCGCGAGAAAACTTGTCGCGGTGATAAGCGATATCGGGGAGCAGGTAGGTGAACTCGCCATCGCTCTTTATGAGCACACGGTCTTTATCGTCGCCGTAATCGGTAGAACGGAGCCAGACGGCGCCGCCTTCTTCGTAGACCACTCCGCGTTCGCGTAAATCGGCAAGCGTGACGTCAATCGCTCCGGAGGCGACCATTGACTTTTCGCTAAACCAATTGTCGAACTCAACATTCATGCGGCTGAGTGTCAAACGATGATCGGCGACGGCGCGTTCTTCGCCCCACTCAAAGACATCGGCATCGGCGGGCAATTCTGCAGCCCAGTCCACGATGTACTCGCCTTGGTAGCCGCCTTCAGGAAGTGGCGTTCCGTCGCGGCGCGCAATGAGCGACGCAACGAAAAGTTGCATCTGCGTTCCACGATCGTTGAGATAGTTCTCGCGATCGACCTCGTAGCCGCAGCGTTCAAGGATGCGAGCAAGCGAATCTCCGTAGGCCGCGCCGCGTCCGTGACCCGCGTGGAGCGGTCCAGTGGGATTGGCGCTGACGAACTCAAGCAAAACCTTGGTACCCGTTCCGACCGAGGACGTGGCGTACTTCTCGACACCAGCGTTCTCGACATCAACCAGCACGTCATGAAGCCAAGAATCGGCCAAGCGGAAGTTCACGAACCCAGGCCCCGCGATTTCAACTGACGTGACATGAGCTGGAAGATCTGCATTGAGAATCTCGGCCATTCGGCCCGCCAATTCACGCGGATTCCATCCGGCGGCCTTCGCTGTCGCCAAAGCGATATTCGACGACCAATCGCCGTGTTCGCGGCGGGCGGGACGTTCGAGATGGACCGATTCAGGGATCGGGTGAATTTCGAGCGTCGACAATGCCGATCGCAGGGCGGCGGCGAGGGTGTCGCGAATCACTGAGGGGGTCTCCCCGGGCGGGCGGTCGGGTGATGTGGAACCGTCGAACCCTACCCCCGCGGCCCCATCGACCACGCGCCCAGTTTCGTCAGTCGCGCCAACAGTCGTCACCATCTCGGCAATCACCAGTAGTGCCAGGTTGACCTCTGCGCCCTACGATCAAGGGCCGATGGCTATCCCCCCGATCTCCGATCTGCCCGACACGATGCTCGTCCGCGGCGGCCAACCCGTTAGCGGCGAGATCCACGTCCGCGGGTCAAAGAACGCTTTGCCGAAGGCAATGGTCGCCGCACTGCTCACTGTTGAGCCTTGCCGCCTCACCAATATTGCGGCGATCACCGACATCGGAGTCGTCGATGAACTCATCAGCATCGCCGGCGGAACCGTGGTCCACGAAAATGACACCGTCGTTATTACCGCACACGAGTTCCGTGCACTCGGCGAAGACGACGTCATGCGCCTTCATGCCGCAAGCCGAATTCCTGTTCTCACCACCGCCGTATCGCTTCATCGAACCGGGCACGCAGTCGTCGCCGCTCCTGGCGGTTGTTCCATCGGCCCGCGGCCGGTCGACTTCCACCTCAATGTCTTGCGCGCATTCGGAGCGCGTGATGTCCATCGCGAAGACATCATCGAACTGCATGCCGACCACATGCGCGGTGCTCGTATCGCACTCCCCTTCCCTAGCGTCGGCGCTACCGAACAGTTCCTGTTCGCGTCAGTGCTTGCTGAAGGCGATTCAGAATTGTCGAATGCCGCGATCGAACCTGAAATCCTCGACCTCATCGCCGTTCTTCAAAAGATGGGTGCAATCATTTCGGTCGAACCCAATCGAACGATTCGTGTGACCGGAGTCGCCGAACTCGGCGGGTTCGAACACCGCGTCATCGGTGACCGCCTCGAAGCGGCATCCTGGGCATCGCTCGCGCTGGCAACTGGCGGAACAATCACTGTCCACGGCGTTCAGCAACAGCTGTTTTCAACGTTCTTAAACATGTACCGCAGAGCCGGCGGCGATTTCACCATCGATGCCGACGGCGACACGCTCACGTTCCATCGTGCTCGCCGCATGCTCCGCCCGTTGGCTCTTGAGACCGACGTTCATCCCGGATTCATGACCGACTGGCAATCGCCGTTCGTCACTGCACTCACACAGGCCGACGGCGTGAGCGTTGTGCATGAAACGGTCTACGAAGATCGGCTCGGATACACCGACGCATTGCGCAGTTTGGGTGCCCAGATTCAGGTCTTCACCGAATGTCTTGGACCAACACGCTGTCGATTTGGCGCTGCAAACCACCGACATTCAGCTGTTGTTGTTGGTCCCACCAAGTTGCACGGTGCCGAACTCGTGGTCCCCGACCTTCGTGCTGGATTCTCTTACGTCATCGCTGCAGCAGCCGCTGACGGCGAAAGTCTGATTCACGGTGTCGATCTTCTTGATCGTGGCTACGCCGATTTCCGCACGAAACTTGCTGCGGTGGGCGTCGAACACCGATAAAACCAAACAATCATTGCGGCAGTCACTCGTCATCCGAGTTGACCGCAGTATCGTCACGAGCGATGAAGACTGTCGGCAACGTCCTTTGGTTCATAGTCGCCGGCGTTTGGCTCGCCTTGAGTTACGCAGTTGGCGGCCTCATCATGTGCATCACCATCATCGGCATTCCGTTTGGCCTTCAGGCGTTCAAACTCGCTGGCCTTGCGCTCTGGCCCTTCGGGCGGACGACCACCATGCGTGCATCGAGCGGGTTCCTTGAGGTTCTCTTCAATGTCATCTGGCTTGTGCTCTTCGGGTGGGCGATCTTCATCGTTCACCTAATAAGTGGCGCGCTTTTGTGCATCACCATCATCGGCATTCCGTTTGGCGTTCAGGCGTTCAAACTCTCGACACTTGCGCTATGGCCGTTTGGCAGAGTCATCACACGCACCAATTCTCAGAGAACGCACTAAGTCGCATGGCGAAATCTCGAACTCCTCGCCACGGCGAACCTCGCTGGCCAGCGGCAATCGCCCTTGTCGCTGCGTTTGCGTTATATCTCTTCCTGCCATCGACATTAATTATCGGTCCCCGGTGGCTGCTCCCCGCCCTGGAGGCACTTTTGGTGATCCCCCTCGTGATCACCAATCCCGACCGACGTGATTCTGAAGCCACCATTTTGCGCGTTGTTTCAATTCTGCTCATTGCCGTCATTTCGGTAGCCAACATCAGCGCTCTTGGGCTGTTAGTCCATGACCTCTTGAGCAACACCAACATCGACGGCAAACCGCTGATCTATTCAGCGATTGCACTGTGGTTTAACAATGTCATCGTCTTCGCTCTTTGGTACTGGGAACTCGATGGAGGCGGCCCTGCCGTCCGATACAACGTCCCCGTGCAGTCTCATGACTTCATCTTCCCTCAACAAGCAGCACCCGATGTCTTCACCAATACGTGGTCGCCGACATTCTTCGATTACCTCTACACAAGTTTTACGAACTCGACTGCATTTAGCCCCACCGACACAATGCCCCTCACCCGTCGGACAAAGGCACTGATGATGTTGCAATCAGGTTCAGCACTCGTGACGATCGTTCTCGTCGCAGCACGGGCGATCAACGTCTTGCAGTGAACCGAATGCGGCTGGCGGGGGCTCGGCTAGGGTCATACGGCTATCCAGCCCTCGTAGCTCAGGGGATAGAGCATCGCCCTCCGGAGGCGTGTGCGGGCGTTCGAATCGCCCCGAGGGCGCTCTAGTTCGATTCTGATGTTGAAGCCTGTGCATCCGGAGCAGCCTCGACCGCTTGACCTTGCTCGAGGAAATTCGACGCTATTTGAGCCGTGAGAACGGCCAATGAGACAAGTCCAAGTGCGAGCAATGCCACTGCAGTGAGTCGACCACCAAGCGTCACCGGCGTGTAATCGCCATAACCAACCGTGGTCACCGTTACAACCGACCACCACAGTGCGTTTCCGAGCGTCGTGATATTCGCACCAGGGGCTCGCGACTCGAACTCCCAAACGACTATTCCTGCATTCAACATCAAGATCAAGGCCACAGTCATGAACAATGCGAGGTTTCCTCGACTGAAGAGCTTCCGAAGAAGGCGCATGCTCGCGAAAATTCGCACTGGCGGAAGAATCACCGCGACCATGAGGTCTGGACGCGAAATCGCGTACCTCAATCCGCGCCCCGAAAGTTTCGACCGAATGATGAGATCGACGAGATAGACCACTGATATCGCGAGTCGGCACACTAACCAGATCGGAATGAGATCGATCTGTTTCTGCCCAGTGAAAATCGCGAGCACCAGCCAGATCGTTGACAGGGCCAACAAATCAAGCCATGACTGAGTTCTGGCTACGTAGGCATCGAATTCGGGCGGGAACGACGTCGATTTTTCCTCGTTCACGGTTGTCTTAGCGTTCGCTGCAAGATTCGAAGGTGTCGACATGGACATCAGTCCATCATCGACCTCACGCAAAACCGCGCATGATGACGAGACCGTGACAAACGATGGTCAGAGCCGCTTGCCAAGAAGTTCGGGATTTTCCAATAACCAACGACGGAGGTCCGCTTTTCTGACCTTGCCAGAGGCTGTCACCGGTAATTCATCGGCCACAACAACGTGTCGGGGGACTTTAAATCCGGCCAGCGATTGACGCACATGGGCGACGACGGCAACGGGATCGAGTTTGACGCCAGGCACCGCTACAACAACAGCACAGACATTTTCACCCCACGTCGCATCGGGTACGCCTACAACAGCGACTCGAGCGACATCTCGATAATCAAGTACTGAAGCCTCGACCTCAAGCGAGGAAACGTTTTCGCCCCCCGTGATGATGATGTCTTTCTTCCGGTCAACGACATAAAGCAACCCATCTGTCATACGACCGATATCACCCGTATGCAGCCATCCATTTCGGAGTGCCGCTGAGGTTGCATCCTCATCATCGAGATACCCCACCATGAGCTGTTCGGCGCGAATCAAAATCTCTCCCGCTTCACCGTCAGCCACGGAACTGTCCTCATCATCGACAAGACGTACCTCAACCCCGGCTACCGGACTGCCGACTGCTTCGAGCAGACCCTCTTCCCCCTCAAGTCCGCGTCGATGGGCTGCAGCGTTTAAGAACACCGCGTTTCCCGAGAGCTCAGTCATGCCGTAGCCCTGGGCGAAATCGACACCCAACAACGCATCTGTCCTTCGCAACAACGAGGTCGGCATCGGTGCTGCGCCATAGGCGATCGACGTGAGCGAACGAAGTTGCGCAATGCGTTCGGGTTCAACCTCGAGGAGTTCGACAAGTGACGCAAGCATGGTTGCCGCGAGTGACGTCGAGGTCACACGTTCGCGCTCAACGGTCTCACAGAATTCTGCGGCTGCGAAACCGGGCATGAGGACAACGGGTCGGCCATGAGCGTGTCGATGGATCACGTTGTAGCCAGCCACATGACATAACGGGAAGGGAAAGATATACACGTCATCGGTACTCACCGGTCGCGCTGCTGTGCTTGCCGCAACCGACGCCAGCAGGCCTTTATGTGACAACAATGCACCCTTCGGTGCCGCGGTAGTTCCGCTCGTGAAGAGCAGCCACGCCGCTGACTCGGGATCAATACGGCGATCAATCCCCTCGTTCACCTCGCTATCCACAAACGCAGACCACGCTGTCCAGTCGAACATCGGAACTTCAACTCCGACTTCGCGAAGTCGACCGAGATCTGATTCATTGCCAACAACAATTCCTGCTCCCGAACGATCAAGCATGGTCGCAAGTTCTTGAGCGTGGAGTCGGTGATTTAAAAAGACGAGTAGTCGGCCACTCGCTGGCACTGCGTAATACAACTCGATCCATGTGCGATGGTTCGGACCGATGACCGCGACGGGCACCATCGCATCGAGAAGTCCATCGACCACCGCAACCGTCGCGGAAATGCGCCGATTGAGCTCAGCGAATGTAACCGCCCCGATGTCATCGACCACGGCAACCGCGTTTGGCTGCTGCTCCGAGGCCTGTCGCACGACACCGGCGAGTGTCCCGGCGCTACCGGTCACTTGCAGACGACACCTTCAGGGGCCTTGCCCGCTTGAATCCCCACCAATTCGGTGACTTCTCCCGGTTTCACCGTGGTGACCGGCCCAGTTGTGGTCGAGGTTGAGGAACCAGAAGCACTCGTCGTTGTTGTTGTCGTGCTAGCCGGCACTGGTTCAGCCAGAACTCCAGTGAACGAAGAGCCGAGAACGAGCACTACCGGGGCTGAGCTCTTGAGGGTCTTATCGGACTGCATCTCAGCAGTGCCCCCGAGTTGACGACGAAGTAGATCGGCCTGTTTCTCAAAGCCGGGTAAATACCTAATCGACGTGGAAGTCTGCGATTTCGAAATGTCGCCGCCCGAGGTCGCCGTGAATCCAAGTTGTTTCAATCGCGCAGCGACGTCAACAGCACGACCCTTGGTTCCTGTTGCATTCGTGACACTCAGCACGACCGATTTCGGCGTGACAGTCCCGGCGGGAACACCACGAAAAATATTCAGAACATCTTCCGCAGCTGCGGTATCGAGACGAAGAATACTGGCACCGCCGCTTGTCATGTCCAGATACACCGGCAATGCGTGAGTCACAATCTGGTTGCCCGAGAACCCCTTGAATGATTTTCCGAGCGAGACCAAGTCTCCGATACTCAGTTTTGAATCAAGGCTCAGATTGTCTGCGGTCGACGACACCAGACCATTCACTGCCTTGAGATCCATCGATCCAAACTTCGCCTGGGCTCGATCAAGCATCGTGCGCATGAAGATGGTTTGGCGCGAGATGCGACCAAGGTCAGCGCTTGGATCCTCGATCCATTTTTTGGTTTTCGGATCGAGGTATTCGAGATGACGCGAACGGGCGTAGGCAAGCGCAGCATCACCATCGAGTGTTTGACAACCAGTACTTAACATGTAGAAGCCCGAGTTTTTGTCCCTAACTTGATTCTCAAAATAAAGCGGGATTCCTCCAACGGCTTCAGTGACCCCCTTGAAACTCTTGAAGTTGATTTCGACGTAGTGATTGATATCGATGCCGAAATCAGCCTTGATGGTGTTGATCAATCGTTGAGCACCATCGGCGCTGTCTTTTCCTTGAGCAAACGCAGTGTTGATTCGTTCTTCACTGCCAGACGGCTGAATAGGTACCCACAGATCACGCGGGAACGACATGAGATCAACGGTCTTGTTCTTCGAATCAACCCTTGCGACCATGATCGTGTCAGAGCGTTGGCCAGCTTCTTGAACGCCTGGCGCATTGAGGAACGCTGAAGCATCGGCATCTGATTTCGACACCACGGAACGGCTGTCCGACCCAACAATCAGGAAGTTCTGTACCCCTCCCGACGAAGTGGCAAGCGCCAAGGAATCTCGATGAATCTGGTTGTAGCGATACCAGCCATAGCCCGCGACTGCCGCCACGCCAACGGCAATAAGCACAACAACACCAATACCGACCTTCAGGAACGTCTTGCCCCGCTTGGGAGATTTGGCATGACGAAAGTTTGGCGCCGAACCAGCACCCGCCGACCCTGGCGCTGCTGGTGTCTTCGATGAACCAAGCACCCGTCGATCAGCAGAGAGGGAAGGGCGTCTCGGTGGGAGACCGGGATCCCACGGGGGCACCGATCCTCCCGACGTGGGGGGTACATCAGACATGACTAGGTCAGGCTAGTCGGGGTGCTTTGCGGCTCCCCGTCACCCCCTTCGAATCAGGCGGTGACCTTGGGCTCCTTAGGAAGACCCAACACTCGTTCCCCCACGATATTGCGCTGAATTTGAGAGGTTCCGCCCCAAATGGTCTCGGATCGACTGAAGAAGAACGACGACTGAAGCGCATTCGCCGGGTACTGCAGATTTACTGCCCGACGACCATAACCAGGTACCGATTCTTCAGAACCCGAATCGCCAAGCAATAACTGAGCTTCAGGGCCAAGAACATCCATAGCAAGTGCCATCACCTGCTGGTGATACTCACTCCAGAAAATCTTGTTCGTCGCGCCGAGAGCAGCGACGCCGAAGTCTTTGCGATTCTGAACAACCGCCGTAAGCGAGCGGAGCCCGTTAATGCGCATGATTTGAACCTTCGACCAAGCAAGCGCAATGCGCTGACGGATCAGCGGGTCGTTGATCGATCCGTTTTGCTTCGCAACCTCGATGATGTGATTCAGTTCATTTTCAAAACGGCGGTAACCAGTCGTTGCTGATGTGCCGCGTTCGAAACCAAGTGTGGTCATGGCGACCGACCATCCGTTATTCAATCCACCTACAACGTTTTCTTTCGGGCAGCGAGCGTCCGTGAAAAACACTTCAGCAAATTCAGCGGAACCATCAACCTGTTTGATGGGGCGAACTTCAACGCCGGGCTGATCCATCGGGCAGAGCAAATAGGAGATGCCTTTGTGCTTCGGTGCATCAGGATCGGTACGGCAAAGGATGAAGACATAGTCAGCGATGAACCCCTGTGTGGTCCAGATTTTCTGACCATTGATGACCCATTCATCGCCATCGAGAACAGCCTTCGTGCCGAGGTTGGCAAGATCCGAACCTGCATCGGGTTCGCTGAAGCCCTGACACCACGCAATGGTTCCGGAGAGAATCTTGGGAAGGAATTCCTGTTTCTGCTCTTCAGTCCCCCACTGGAGGATCGTTGGGCCCACGAGCGTGTCACCAAAG
Source organism: uncultured Candidatus Nemicrothrix sp. (assembly GCA_903867185.1). GTDB lineage: Bacteria > Actinomycetota > Acidimicrobiia > Acidimicrobiales > Acidimicrobilacustridaceae > Acidimicrobilacustris. The sequence continues at coordinate 40,910 of CAIPQK010000075.1, forward strand.
AAATCAGCGCGCATCGGAGCCCCAGCATTTGCAAACTCTTCGGCAACAACAACTGCCTGCATTGTCGTGAGACCTTTACCGCCGTATTCCTTTGGCCATGACGCACAAATCCAGCCGCCGCCGTAGAGCTTGCTCGTCCATTGCTCAAGGAAAAGCGCGCGATCGTCGGCACTCATCTCAAAACCGGGTTCGAACCATCCCTTTGGAAGGTTCTCTTCAAGCCAGCCGCGGACTTCGCTGCGGTAGGCCTCTGCATCTGCCGGATAGTTCAGGTCCATAAGCGACAGTCTTCCGATGCCAGCCCGGGTCGTCCAATCGTTTCACTCGAGGTCATCAATCCGTGCTCTGAGGGGTAGATTCGCCGTCTATGAGCACCACAGAGACACCTGCCAAGGCCGAGCGTTGGACGTTCCAGTGGAAGGAACTCTTTGACGAGGTCATCACCTCGGGCTTGTGCACCGGCTGTGCAGGGTGCGTCATCGCTTGTCCGCACGATGTCATTGGCTACAACCACGAAGCCGGTGGCTATAAGCCGTTCCATATCGAAGACGAACTCGGGCCCACCGATTGCGGTCACGGTCAAAAGGGTTGCACGAGTTGCACACGAGCATGCCCTCGATTTCGCTCGTGGGAACCGGAAGCCAATGAGCACCTCTTCGGTCGAGATCGAACCGACGATGAAGTCGCTGGCATTTATTCCGACATTCTTCTCACTCGCGCTTCCGACGACATGGTCCATCGCATGGGCCAGGACGGCGGCTTAGTTTCTGCGTTACTCATTTGGGCTCTCGATAACGACTACATCGATGGTGCACTCACGTCGTATCTCGAAGGTGGCGATGCAGCGACCTGGAAAGCAATACCCGGTGTTGCTACCAATCGCGAAGAAGTTCTCGCCGGCGCTGGCAGTCGTTACACCTATTCCGCCAACACTCTTGCGATTGATGAAGCGATAGAACGCGGTCTCAGCCGTCTCGCCCTTGTCGGCATGAGCTGCCAGTCCTCAATTGCCCCGGTGATGTGGAACCGGAAAATCGGAAAAATCTCAAAGCCGATCGTGTTCAACATTGGCCTTCTGTGTTCGAAGACATTCGACGACGCCATCTTCGAAGAACTTTTCGAAGCGAAGTACCGCATCCCGAAGGCCGAGATCACCAAGATGAACATCAAAGGTGTCTTCCAAATCTGGACTCGCGATGGCAGCTACCACGAGGTCAACCTCAAGGAATGTCACGACTGGACGCGAGAAGGATGCACCCATTGCCCCGATTTCGCTGCTGAGCACGCCGACATTTCAACCGGTGGTATCGGCAAGGACAACGACTGGACACTCACCATCGTTCGAACCGAACTGGGCCGCGAGATCATGCAACGGATGATCGCTGACGGTTCGATCGAAGCGCGGCCCGGCGACGATGATCCCGGCGCAATCGCGCTGATGCGCAAACTCGCTGAGAAAAGTCGCGCCCGTTGGCCACAGTGGGCCGAGCCAGTTGTTCGCCTCGGACTTCCTGAGAAGAAGAAGCCGGCAGCGAAGTAGCGCTGCGAGCGATCAGCCTGCAGTCGTCGATGTCGTCGCCGGAGCAGTCGCAGTTCCCGATGAGGAATTGCTCATGCACGCTTTCACGGCATTCGTGATGCTTTCGGGCACCGTCGCCCATGCAGCCTCGGGATCGGTCTTCAACTTCGAGTTGAGATCGGTGAAGTTGGTGCCGGTATAGCCAGGCTGCGCAGCGGACTTGTTGATCGGCATCTGCTTGACGAACACGTCGTACTGGCACTGGCACTGGTCTTGGCTCGATGCATCAATTCCAGACTTAATAGTGTTGCCTGTCTGAGCGATGGTGCTGTTCGTGCTGTCGTAATAGTGATTCGTGCACAGTTCAAGGAAGTTCTGCTGCGTGAGCGTGTTGTATTCCTTCGGCGTGTTGTCTTGCTTGCAGCCGCTGAGGCCGATCATGCACACCAGGGCAAGAGCCACAACACCTGCGCCTACTCGTCTTCCCAACATTGTGCTGACCATCCTCATGAACTTGATGCCGCATCGACCGGGGGGCGGCGGCAGGCGGTCGCAACCGTAGCCGGTGACCTCCTCGTTCCCGACATCAACAATCCAGACCCGCCCGACCGGTCCGCTGGCCAGAGTCGCTCGGTAGGCTCTGACTCCCATGGCCCGCACGAAATCTGCCCCCGCTCCGACACTCGTCCTCTTGGTCCGACACGGCCAAACGCCTACGACCGGATCCACCCTTCCGGGACGCGCTCGAGGACTTCACCTCGCCGACACCGGGATCGCCCAAGCCGAGGCGGCGGCGAGCCGCATCAGCAAGCTCACAAAGGTGGCGGCGATCTACGCCTCACCCCTTGAACGCACTCGCGAAACCGCCAAGCCGATCGCCCGTGAACGAAAACTCAAAGTGCAGATCGATCGCGGTCTGCTCGAATGCGATTTCGGCGACTGGACCGGCAAGAAACTCGACGCCCTTCGCAAGCTGCCCGAGTGGAACACCGTGCAGCGCTATCCAAGCGGCTTCCGATTCCCAAATGGCGAATCGTTTGCCGAGATGCAAACGCGAATGGTCGGCGCGCTCGATGCTCTCGTAGCGAAACATCCGGGCCAGACCATCGTGGCGGTTTCGCATGCTGACCCGATCAAGGCAGCCGTCGCACAAGCGCTTGGCACTCACCTTGATCTTTTCCAGCGAATCGTTGTTTCACCATGTTCGATCTCCGCCATTCTCTATTCAGCGTCTGGTCCTGCGGTCCTTACCGTGAACTCAACCGGTGACGACCTCTCGAAACTCGGACTTTCATGAGTGAATCTTGGGAATTCACCGAACCCGACAGCATTGTTCCGGGTGTCTTTGGTGAGCCGGGACGCCGAACGTTCTTCATCCAAGTTCGTGATGCTGGTCGAATCATTTCGTTCAAGATGGAAAAGCAACAAGTCGCAGCCCTTTGTGAATACCTCGAAGGAATTCTCACCGACCTTCCTGCAATCCATCCCGGTCAATTCATCGCCCCTCTCTCCGCAGTGAGTCCGGAAGAGATGCAATGGATTGTTGGAGGGCTCGCCGTCGCTTACGAAGAAGACGACGACCGGCTCATGATCGTCGCCGAAGAAATGCCCGACATTGATGATGAAGATGACTTCACCGAGGATTTCGATTTCGATCCGGCAACTGCTCGCATCCGTATTACTCGTGCGCAGGTTGCGGCGTTTATCGCAGTTGGCAATGACATCGTTCGAGCCGGTCGCCCCGCCTGCCGGCTGTGCGGTCGACCGATGGATCCGGGTGGCCACCCATGTCCTCGCCTGAACTAACCAGCGATGATCTCAACAAAATCGTTGCGGGCGGCGAGATCGAACTGATCGGGAAAATGCCGTGGAGTTCGAACGCAACGTTCCTCGCCGAAGCGACATTGGGCGAACACTCCACTCGCGTGATCTATAAACCCCATATCGGCGAACGACCTTTGTGGGATTTCCCTGACGGGCTTTGGAAACGTGAAGTTGCTGCGTATGAACTCAGCAACGCGCTCGGCTGGGATGTCGTTCCTTTCACCATTGCCCGCGATGACGCACCGCACGGCATTGGTTCCGTACAGCGATTCATCGATGCCGACTTCGAGCAGCACTACTTCACCATGCTTGAAGACGAATCAACTCATGATCAATTGCAGCGCATGGCCGCGTTCGATTTCGTGTGCAACAACACCGACCGTAAAGGCGGCCATTGTTTGATCGATTCCGAGGGTCATATTTGGGGAATCGATAACGGCCTGTCGTTTCACGCTGAATTCAAACTGCGAACCGTCATTTGGGATTTCGGCGGAGAAGACATCGATGAAGATCTGCTCAACGACCTTCAGGAAATGATCGACGAAGGACTTCCTCGTTCTGTTGCCGAACTACTCGGCACGTTCGAACAAGATGCCATCCTCGCTCGAGCCCGCGCCCTGGTTCGCGAAGGGGTACTCCCCATCGATGAAAGTGGCCACCGCTACCCATGGCCACTGGTCTGAAGTTTCTTAGTCGCCTTCGTAACTGACTGTCGGTGCGTCGTTCTTATTTTCCCAAGTGGCTTTGGCCCCGCTATGGCCAACATTGATCACAAGCACTGTTCCAAAGATGCTCAGCACGACGGCAAAGACCGCAATAAGAGTGCGCAAGGGTCGTGTGATGGAAAGTTCCGGAAGCCCTCGCTTCGCACGTTCTTTCACAAACTGATCAAACAGCATCAGGCTGCAGGCGCTTCCGCCCACGAGAAACGCGCCAATCAAACCCCACTTGCCCATTTCCGCGTGCGCCTTTACTGCTTCCGTCACGCGAGTCGTTTCAAGCAGCACCTCACCACTTTGTTTCGCAAAGAACGCGAAAAAGAATCCAACGACTCCGAGCCCGGCAGTGATCCAACCAATTCGTTCACGTGCCGCAGGCCAAAACGCGATGACAATCGTTCCAATCGCAGCAAGCGGCACAAGTACAACCGCTGCGTGAACGATCAAGGGGTGGCTGGGAAGTCCGAAGATTGAATCAAAAAGCGCGAACACGTGAACTCCATCGTTTGCGGATAGTCAGTCTGTCAGGTCAGAGCATCGGAAAACGACGAACGCCCCGACCAACGGCCAGGGCGTTCGTCACGTGACCTACGAACAATCAGCGAGCTTTGAGAGCCTCGATGAGTTGCGGCAGAACCTTGTGAACGTCGCCAACGATTCCGAGATCGCTAACCGCAAAGATCGGTGCTTCGGCATCTTTGTTAATGGCAATGATGTTCTTTGAGCCCTTCATGCCGACCATGTGCTGCGTCGCACCGGAAATACCGGCAGCGATGTACACCGTTGGCTTCACGACCTTGCCGGTCTGTCCAACCTGGTAGCTGTAAGGAACCCAACCAGCATCGACAATTGCGCGTGATGCACCAGGGGCAGCGTTGAGAAGCTTCGCCAACTCTTCAATGAGGGCGTACTTTTCCTGCTCGCCCAAACCACGTCCGCCAGAAACGACGACGGCGGCTTCGTCGAGTGACGGGCCTTCACGCTCTTCAACGTGACGAGTGATGACCTTTGCTCCGGCGCTCTTGCCACCGTCAGGAACGGCGATGGTCTCGACTGCTGCAGCACTGCCACCAGCAGACTCGGCAACAAACGACTTTGGCCGCACCAGCACGAGGTGAGGGCCAGCGGCGGTGAAGGTTGTCTTCACATCGGTGGTTCCACCAAACACAGGCTCAGTCGTGACGAGGCTTGATCCGTCGACCTCAATGTCGGTGTTGTTCGTGATGACCGTGCGGTCGAGCTTGACCGAAAGGCGACCAGCGATATCACGGCCGTAATAGGACGTGGCCGCGATGATCGCGTCGGGGGCGTTGCCACCGTCGACCAATGCAGCGATTGCACCTGAGACCGGAACGCCCGGAAGAGCACCAGCAAGATCGCCAGTTGTGTAGACCTTTGACGCACCGTACTCACCGAGTTGGCCAGCAATCGCGTCGGCGTCGCCACCGGAGTAAATCGCTTCAACCGTGTCGGCCAGTGAACGAGCCTTCGTGAGTAGTTCAAGTGTGCTGGTGGTGACTTTGCCGTCTGTTGCTTCGGCGAGCACCCAAATCTTCGAAAGAGCCATGATCAATTCCTCCTAGAGAACCTTGAGGTCGTCAAGGAAAGCGACGATCTTCTCAGCGGCGGTGCCGTCATCTTCGAAGACTTCACCAGCCTCGCGAGCGGGGGCTTCGGCAATCGACACGATCTGTTGACCAGCACCGGCCCAACCGACCTGACTGGCATCGAGACCAAGGTCGGCAACGGTGAGCGTGTCGACCGGCTTGGACTTCGCCGCCATGATGCCCTTGAAGGACGGGTAACGAGGTTCCACAACACCAGCAGTCACCGATACAACGGCGGGAAGCGGGCATTCGACATCGTCATAACCAGCTTCAGTCTGACGCTGAATCTTGATGGTGCTGCCTTCAACACTGATCGACTTCGCGAAGGTGACCGACGGAAGGTCGAGCAGACCAGCGATCTGCTCGGGGACCGTGCCGGTGTAACCGTCACTTGATTCAGTCGCAGTGAGAACAAGGTCTGCACCTTCGACACGCTGAATGGCTTTGGCGAGCACCTTGGCCGTGGCGAGTGCATCGCTACCAGCGAGTGCATCGTCACTGACGAGAATGGCCTTGGCCGCACCCATAGCGAGCGCGGTACGAAGACCGGACACTTCACCATTAGGAGCCATGGAGACGAGCGTGACTTCACCGCCACCGGCAGTGGTCACAAGCTGCAGCGCCATCTCAACACCGTACGAATCAGATTCGTCGAGGATGAGCTTGCCGTCTCGCTTCAGGGTTTTAGTAGTGGGATCCAACGCACCAGGATCAGCCGGGTCCGGGATCTGCTTGACACAAACAACAACGTTCATAGGGCGAATCCTGCCCGCAGAATGGGGTCGGGGCCAAATCACACGACAACGTTCTTTGGGGAGACGAGCCACGACGTCACCTTCAGGCCTCCGCTACGGTCCAAGACCTTGTGAAGCTGCTCCTCATAGTCAATCCTTCGGCCTCTTCGGTCACTGCCCGGGGACGGGTAGTCATTGCCAAAGCCCTCGCCGCCGACCATGTCGTCACGGTGGCCGAGACCACGCGGCGCGGCCACGCGACTCGACTGGCCGCAGCCGCCGCCGCAGACGGAACCGACGTCGTTGTCGTACTCGGCGGAGACGGCACATTGAACGAAGCGGCAAATGGCCTCGCCGGAACCTCGACCGCTCTCGCTGCGGTACCCGGAGGATCGACCAACGTGTTCGCTCGCACACTTGGTCTTCCCGATGATCCGATCGAAGCGACCGGAGCGCTCCTCGATGCCCTTTCCCACGGATCGATTAAGCGCATCGGACTCGGATCTGTAAATGGTCGCTATTTCCTTTTCCATGTCGGCATCGGTTTTGATGCAGCCGTGGTAGCAGAAGTTGAACGACGCGGCTCCCTGAAGCGGTGGGCAAACCACGCGCTGTTCGGCTGGGCAGCATTCGACACCTGGATTCGAAAGTACGACCGCAAGCGATCTCACTTCGCAGTACGAGTCGAAGGCCAGCCGACAGTCGATGACGCGATGTTTACGGTCTGTCTCAATACTGACCCGTACACGTTTATTGGAACTCGACCTTTTACCGTTGCTCCCGAAGCCACACTGGATCGACCACTCAGCATCGTGACATTGCGAACCCTCGATGCAATTCCTCTTGCGCGCATACTTTCTTCAACACTTGGCTCAGGAAAACGTTTGCGAAGCGATCGCAACGTGTCATTTCACCCCGATGTCACTCACATCGAGATCGATGGCTACGGACCGGTCCCGCATCAGGTCGATGGCGATTATCTCGGCGATGTCGAGCACCTCGAACTTCGCTATGAACCTGACGCCTTGTCACTGGTAATTCCTCGAACTACTTCTGGCTGAGGACTTGGTGACAAAATCGCGGGACATTCGTAATAATCGCGTCGACTCCGACCTCTGAAAGAGCGCGGATCTCATGCTCTCCATCGACGGTCCATACATTCACTGCGATCCCAAGCGAATGCGCTCGGTCGACAAACTTCCGATCGACGAGACCATGCCAGGGATTGATCGCGACGTGCCCGTCTCTCGCTGCACGCTCCAGATCAGATTCAAGTGATCCCCCGTCAGCATTGAGGAGCCCAGTGGGAAGTGTCGGGGCCAATGCCCGCACTTCATCAACGATGTCGTGATCAAACGACGTGACCAGAAATTCGCGTTCTTCATCGAAGGAAACAAGAAGTTCCACAACGCGTTCGATAAGAAGTGAGCGAAGTGACGCCAACCCATCGGGTTTGATTTCAACATTCACCCCGAGTGGCGAACACGAACGGAGCACGGTACGAAGGGTGGGAATGAAATCGGGCAGTTCGTTGACTGCCAACTCACCGATGAACCGGCCATCGGCCAGAACGGGGTCGTGATGCACCACGACCTCTCCATCGGCAGTGAGGTGGACATCGAGTTCCACCCAATCAGCGCCCTGTTCAACCGCTTCGATGAACGCCTCGACCGTATTGCCCGGTGGAACTGCCGCTGAAGCACCCCGATGCGCCACGACGAATGCCATTTGCCCACCGTAGGCCTTTCGCCGCTGAAGTTTTTGTCGAACTTCACCAGTGTTCTTTGGGTGTCATTTGTCACAAATGGTTCAGCGACATCAAACCCACCGCGGTATCGCGGGCGCTGACCTCAGCATTTGCAAAGAACCCCTTGCGCGTGCGTAGGGCCGCCGCTACGTTCTCGCCCCTCAGCCACACATGTCCGGGTCCGTTCGAATCAGTTCCTGATTCACACGGTGCGGAGAGGTGGCATGAACACACATCTCACGGATCGGCTGGAAAACCGCTTCGTGTCCCCTGATCCTGGAGGAACCGTGGCCCTGACCGCGCCCTATTCAATGACCCTGAACGCAATCGCCGACGATTGGCGAGATGAATCCGCTTGTCGCGACACCGATCCCGATCTCTTTTTCCCAGTCGGCACCACCGGCCCGGCAATCGAGCAGATCGAAAACGCCAAGTCGGTCTGCACCGACTGTGAAGTTCGCCAGCCCTGCCTCGACTTTGCTCTCGCCACGAACCAAGACTCTGGCATCTGGGGTGGCACCTCAGAAGAAGAGCGTCGCAAGCTGCGCCGCCAGTGGCTCGCCGCTCGCCGTAAGGCATCCTGAGCGCCACGCCTTGAGTCGCTGACTCACTCCCACGACCTCCCTGCGGGGAGGTCGTTGTCGTTTTCCGCCCAGCGCATCGGCTCAACGACGCACAGGCACCGAGATCCGCACAACGGTGCCTGGATGGCCCGGCGTTCCTTCGCCAGCCGAGAAACCGATGGTTCCACCCAATTCGGTCGTGACAAGCGTACGAACGATTGAGAGACCTAATCCGGTGCTGTCGTCGATGGTGAAACCAGGAGACGTGCCGACACCGTTGTCGGTCACGGTCACCCGCAACCTCGTTCCGGTGTTCTCAAGCTCTACAAGCACCGTCGCATCTTCGGTCGGACCAGACGGAAAGGCATGGTCGACGACGTTCTGAAGAAGTTCAGTCAGCACCACGGCGAGTGGAGTTGCGACATCGGCAGGAAGAATTCCGCCATCTCCGACCACCGAGAACTGAATGGGACGCTCTGGGGAGATGAGCCCTTCTTCGACCATCCGTACGAGTGGGCGGACGATCTCAATGAAAGGAACGTCGTCGCCGATTGTGAGAGAAAGCGTTTCGTGCACGAGCGCAATTGAACGGATCCGACGAACCGACTCCTCCACTGCAGCTTTTGCTTCGGGCGAAGACAAGCGCCGGCCCTGTAATCGAAGGAGCGCAGAGATCGTCTGCAGATTGTTTTTCACCCGATGATGAATTTCGCGAATGGTTGCATCTTTCGACAAGAGCATGAGATCACGACGTCGAAGTTCCGAGATATCTCGCATCAGCACCAGTGCCCCGGTCACTCGTTCTTCAGACACAAGCGGAATGATGCGCAACAAAATCGTGACATTTGGACCGCGTCCAATTTCTTCTGCAGTCGGCCGGGCGAGTGTGAACGCCGCGCGCACGGGCGTGTCTGGCAATCCGAGTTCGCCAAATCGTTCGCCTTCTGAATTCGCATGAACGCCAATTCGATGCAGCGCAGAAATTGCATTCGGTGAAGCGAACTGCACTCGCTCGTCAGCGTCGAGCACCATGACGCCATCGCCGACTCGCGGCATGACGACTCCGCGTTCGTCATCACCTGAGAATGGGAATTCCCCAGCGGCAACCATCTCTGCGAATCGGTTGAACACATTGAGATAGGTGCGTTCAAGAACTCCGTCCTGACGAGCGACATGCTGGTTCGCATCTTTGGTGAGCACTGCAATCGTGCGTCCACCAAAACGAACAGGAATACAGGTTTCACGAACGGAATCTTCGACAGCACCCGGAGGAATCTCGCCTTCGCAAACATTGCCGGTTGCGAACGTTTCGCCCACAAGTGGACGCTCGGCCACTGTAACGACGCGACCCACCCAGTCGTTTGTGAAAAGTGTCTGGCTTGTGGTCGGACGGATCTGCCCGAGAACGACCATTGAACGATCGTCGTCGGCGCTCCGATCGCGACCGAACAACATGAGGTCAGAGAAACTCAGGTCAGCGAGTAGACCCCAGGTTCCGAGCAAACGCTGAAGATGATCCGTTTCTGCCGACGTGAGCCGCGACCGTTGCTGGGCGAGCTCCGCCAAACTTGCCATTGATGTGTGGCGTCGGGATCAGCCCGCGCCGAAACCGATCCGGCGCTCGCCGTCGGAGGATCCCAATTCGACGTAGGCGATTTTGGCTGATGGAACAGCAATGTCTCGGCCATGACGATCGGTTAACCAGAGGACACTTGTGGCATCGGCCAGTGCAGCGTCGATCGATGCACGGACTTCAGCGCGGTTAACACTGGACGCCATCTCGATTTCAATTTCTTTGGGTGTCTGTTGCACACCGATGCGGACGTCCACGAAGTTCCTCCTGTACGAAACCGACCTGATGGCCGGCGCCTCATGCTAGATCGCGAGACCGAGCTGTTATCCCAGCAACTTCAGACCGGCGTTGTAGCGCCGGGTGGGAGCGAGTTCAAGGTCAATAACCTCGGCGAGCGCACGAATGGCGAGCGCAGCCTCGCTCTCGGGATCCACGGCCACAATCGGGTTGCCATCGTCAGATCCCTGACGCAGAGCAGTCACCAATGGAACCTGGCCGACGAAGCGAACGCCGAGGCGCTCAGCCAATTCGGCTCCGCCTCCCGCTCCGAACAACTCGTAGCGCTTGCCATCGTCTCCGGTGAACCACGACATGTTCTCGATGACACCCTTGACTTCGATGTTCACCTTTTCGGCCATGAACGCTGCGCGCTGTGCAACCTTCTGCGCTGCCGGCTGTGGCGTGGTGACGACGTAAAGCTCGGCACGCGGAAGGAACTGTGCAATCGACAACGCGATGTCGCCAGTTCCAGGTGGAAGATCAACAAGCAGAAAATCTGGTTCATCCCAAAAGACATCGGTGAGGAACTGCTCAAGCGCTTTGTGCAACATCGGTCCACGCCAGATGACGGGCTGATCTTCCTCGACAAAGAAACCCATAGAGATGCATCGAACGCCATGCGCTTCGGGCGGAACAATCATTTCGTCAATGATTGTCGGCGTGTGATCGACGCCCAACATGCGCGGAATCGAGAAACCCCAGACATCGGCGTCGACAACTGCAACTTTGTGCCCACGCTGTGCGAGTGCGATTGAAAGGTTCGTGGTGATCGACGACTTCCCGACACCACCCTTACCTGACGCAATCAGCAAGACACGCGTTGAGCTCGAAGCATCAGCGAACGGAATGATACGACCTTCGGCATGTCCGTGGCCCTGATGTGTTCCCGCAGTCGATGCAGGATCACCATGAAGGAGTTCGCGAATACCAGCGCGTTCTTCATCGGTCATGACAGTGAAATCAAGATCGACGCGATCGATTCCGTCGAGCGCAACGATTGCATTCGTGACTCGATTTTGGATTTCGTTGCGCAAGGGACAGCCTGCGACCGTGAGCGCAATCTGGATGGCCACGACGGGGCCATCGATCGCAATACCGCGGACCATCCCGAGGTCGACGATGCTTCGGTGTAGTTCGGGGTCTTCAACGGGGCGAAGTACCTCGATGACATCGGCATCTGTGATGGACATTTAGGGGGTCTCGCTTCGGGTCGGGGAATTTCTCCTACGGCAATAGGTAGAATACCGAGGTGGAACAGGCGACCCTCAGTCCGACCGAATTCAGTTCGGTGGTTACGGCGATCACCTCAGCCTTTGGCGACCCCACTCGCCGCGAGATCTACCTGTTCGCCCGAGCTTCTGAGGCCGGGGTTACCGCCAGCGAGGTAGCCACTCAGTTTGATCTCCATGCCAACGTCGCTCGCCATCATCTCGACAAACTCACCGCTGGCGGGTATCTCGAAGTCGCCGTTGCCCGCGGTGGCACTGGCGCCGGTCGCCCGTCGAAGCGCTACACCGCGACCACGAAGGGCGATCACCTCGATCTACCCGTTCGACACGACGACGTACTGATCACTCTCTTGGGCCGCGCGCTGGAAATGCTTCCGCGCGATCAAGCCGAGACCATGGCTGAAGAGGTCGGTATCGAATACGGCCGCCTCATGGCTCAACGTCTTGGCGAGGGCGTCGATCACCACCGGTCGATCCAATCCATTTTGCAAACCGTGGCCGACGCGCTCACCGCCCAGGGATTCGCCGCTCACGCCGAACGACGCAACAACGAGCTGCGCATCGTTTCTGAGCACTGCCCCTTTGGCGATGCAGTCATGGCCAATCCCGTCATTTGCGCCGTTGACCGCGGAATGATGAAAGGCATGATCGCCGAACTTCACGGCGGCGATGCCACGATCGCACTCGAATCGTCGAAGCCCATGGGCGACGATGTGTGCATCACGTCGCTCGAAGCCTGACCGTCGTGGCTCGCCACTATCTCGATCACGCGTCGACCTCACCGCTCCGAGAGACTGCGTTCGCCGCATTCACCGAGGCACTGTCAATGCTGGAAGAAGCTTCGATCAGTGATCCAGGCCGTATCCACCAAGAAGGCATGACCGCTCGTGTGCTCCTCGAAAATGCTCGCGAGCAGATCGCCGGCCTTCTTGGAGCAAAACAACGAGAAATCATCTTCACCAGTGGAGCGACCGAATCCATCGCTTCCGCAACGTGGGGCGCAGTTCGCCGCAGCGTGAGCACAGGAACCACACCTCACGTCGTGCACTCAGCTGTCGAACACTCCGCCGTTCGCCGATCAAGCGAAATGTTTGCGACAGCATTTAGCGGTTCCGTCACGGTCGTGGGCGTCGACCCCACTGGTCGTATCAATGTCGACGAATTCATTGCCGCGCTAACTCCCTCGACCTCGCTCGCGCACCTGCAGTGGGGAAACCACGAAGTCGGCACGTTGCAACCGCTACGTGAGATCGCCGACGCGTGCCACGACCGCGGAATCCTCCTTCACGTCGATGCCGCCCAAGCCGTAGGCCATGTCCCAGTGGTGCCAAGCGAACTCGGCATCGACCTTCTTTCGTTCAGCAGCCACAAGTTTGGCGGACCCGCCGGAATCGGCGGACTATGGATTCGCCAAGGATTGCGACTCGAACCGCTTCTCACTGGCGGCGAACAAGAACGGGCGCGACGCGCTGGTCTCGAGAACATCTCCGCAGCGATCGCCTTCGGTGCCGCGGCCCAAGAACTAGACGCTCCAACACTCGCCTCAGAATCGGCCAGTGCTCGCCAATTACTTGCAACTGCCGTGGGCAATCTGACAGCGATCGATGGCGTATCGCTTCTTGGTCCCGCCAATCCGGATCTCCGCTTACCCCATCTCGTGTGTCTTGGCGTCGCCGGCGTCGAACCTCAGGGAGTCGTCCTCGGGCTCGACCGCCGTGGCATTGCGCTGCATTCAGGAAGTTCGTGTGCGTCCGAAGGCCTTGAACCGTCACCAGTGCTTGAAGCCATGGGCGTCGATGCTCAGCGATCACTGCGAGTGTCGGTTGGTCACAACACCACGAGTTCTGACATTGATGCTCTCTGCCAAGAACTACCCCAAGTTCTGAGCGACCTTCGATCACTCGCTCAGTAGCCATTCGACTGCGCGCCAGTCGCCGCGAAAAGTAACGGCGTCTGATTGACTACGTTCTTGGGGTGACGATCTTCCTCATTCGCCATGCCCATGCCGGCAAACGTTCGGAGTGGGCAACTGACGATCGCTTGCGGCCATTGTCCGAACGAGGGATCAAGCAATCCCGAGCGCTGACTGAAGTCGTCGGCGACATTGCGGTTGGCCGCATCATCTCAAGTCCCTATTTGCGATGCACACAAACCGTGCAACCGCTTGGAACGAAATTTGATCTCGCTATCGAAACTTCAGATGTGTTCGCCGAAGGCGCTGACGACGAGATCGCTTATCGCTTGCTACTCGAACTCAACGACGATGACGGAGTGGTCTGCAGCCATGGTGATGTCATCCCGCACCTTCTTCACAGGCTGGTTGCCGACGGCATGGATACGGACGGCCCACTGATCGACCAAAAGGGTTCGACGTGGATCATCGAAATGCGAAATGGCCGGCCCTTCCACGGCCGCTACGTTCCGCCATCAAAGTGAAAAGATTTAACTCGTACGACGTGCAGCAACGTCGTCCTTGACGCCATTGACCATTTGCGTCATGTACAACGGAATCGCGTTCATGTCGATTGCATCGAGATCGACTTTTGCCGCAGCCCACTCGCCGGCATTGCGTTCCAAAATTGCTCGAAACACTCGGGCGTCTGAATAGGTGGGATCAGTTGCGATCGCATCATTGAGATACTGCCGCGCCTGCAGATCAAACTGGGCCCCCACAGAGGGATCGCTGCTTAACGCGATCGTGTGCATTACCCAACCGCGGTAGGTCATCGCCTCGACATTGGTGGGAGAAAGCTGCAATGCCTTGTCGTAGGCCTGCACTGCGTTTTCGAACTGCTTTAGCGCCTTCGCCGAATCGCCCGCCTTCAGAGATGCTTGGGCCTGACCGGTAAGTCCTTGCGCCTGCAAAATGAGATTGGCGCTGTCTTGGCGGGCTTCACCAGTGAGCCCTTGGCCAGGAGCTCGAGTTCCGGCGTTACGAAAGACCAACCAACCAGCGCCGACGGCAACAAATCCAACGACGACCAGCGCAACTGCAGTTCGCTTCCAGTCCCGTTGAGGCCTCAACGCTTTCACCGTTGCGTTGCGGTCTTCGATCGCACGGATCGCCGCCGCCGCTCGAGCGGTGTAGTCATCCTTCAGTTCTTCGTAATCAGCCGCGTCGACATCGCCTGCTGCATGCTCGCGCTCGAGGTCTTGCAAAGAGCGAAGGAGGAAATCTCTTTCCTCTTCAAGCGCAATCAAAACATCGGGATCGAGATCGCGGCGCCGTGGCGCACCCGTGGTCGTATTTTTCTGAGGCGCGCTTTTGAGGCTCTTGGTGGCTGACGCTTCTCGTGCAGCGCGTCGTGCCGAAGTGCCACCACCGGTCGGCGTTGTCACCGAGACGCTCCCTCGCCATGAGGATCGTCATCAATGTCATCGGCTTCCGCCCGTAGTGCATTGTCGACAAGTTCCCTGTCTTCATCGGTCGCCCGCTCGGCCGGCATCGATGACCAGCGACGGAACACAATCACCAACGCCGCGATGCCGATCGCAAACGCAACAATTGGAAGTATCCAAACCAATGCATTCACACCCGATGCCGATGGCGTCAGCAAAATCGCTTGCCCATACTTTGCGGCATAGAACGAGCGGATTTCCTCGTCGGTCTGGCCTTGTTGCACTTGCTCGGCGATTTGGCGACGAATCTCTTGAGAGGCCGGAGCGTTTGATTCAGCGACGGATTCGCCGGAACACACCGGACATTTCACCGAACGAGAGATCGTGCTGACTCTGTCTTGTGCGGTGGGTGCAGACCGCGTGCCGAACGTTGCGATCGAGAGGATTCCGACAGCGACGACGACCACGGCGATCCATGGACCCCAGCGGCGGAGTGGAGAACCTTTCGCTAACAGCGAACTCATTTTACGCCCGCCCCGGCCACGGCCATCCCGCCATTATCGGCAATGACCTTGTCGAGTCCCGATGCAGTCACGCCACCAAAGAAACCGGCGACAACAAGGCCACTCGGAGCAACCATGTATGACTCAGGAACTTTCGTGACGCCGTAATCAAGTGCAATCAATCCGGTATCAGCAGAAACCACAGGCCAAGTATTTCGTTCCTTCACCCAATACGCGCTGATAGAACTCGCATCGTCAGAGAACGCGACACTCACAACTTTTACCGGGTCAGCCTTGTGGGAATCGACAAACTGTTGGATCTGCGGATCTTCAAGCCGACAGGGAGTGCACCAGGTTGCAAAGAAATTGACGAGCACCCATTCACCTCGATGATTGGCCATGCGAAACGTTGAGCCATCGAGTGTCGTTCCCGAAAAATCGGGTGCCGCTTGACCAACAATGCGACTTGATATCGGAGTGCTTGTTCCGCGCGTGGCAAGGAGTGCGATCAGACCAACCAACAAGATGCCAACGACGATTGCGGCGTTTCGAGCGAGTTTGCTGCCACCACGTGGCGCAACCAATTCGCTCGAGGCAGCCGTCATGGCGTCACTCCGGTCGGTTTCTTTGGCGGTTCAACCGACAATGGCGCCGACACCGCATCGAGAGGATTTCGTCGCCGTCCTGGGAAGACGGCAAGAAGTGTTCCGAATGCCATCACGCCGCCGCCGATCCAGAGCCAGATGATGAGCGGCTGCACCGTCACTCGAATAGTGACTGAACCGTTCTCACCATCTTTGATATCGATCACCGACAGTGCGACATCATCCGTGAACGTCGACCGAACCGACGGCGTGCCAATGGTCTGATTGCCATTCGCGAACTTATTGAGCGACGGAGCCCACGGACCAGTTCCATCGATGCGGATTAAAACTTGATCGACAATCTTTGCCGACTCCTGTTTTACGTTCTGGCCTTCATAGACAAGCGTGTGCCCTGCGAACTTCGCCGACTGTCCCGGAGTAAGCGTGAACTCTGCTTGGCGTACGTAACTGGTGCTCGCGGCAAATGCCATCGCAATGATGATCACACCGAGATGAACAACCATCCCGCCATTTGCTCGGCCGACGAATCCGCGCCATCCCTGCCGACGAGTTGCAAGTGCAATCTGGCGTCCAGCCGACCCCGCAGCAAAACCTCCGAGACCAAAGGCCAAGACTGGAATGAATCCGCGCGCTCCGACGATGACCGCGAAGATCATTGAGCCAATGCCGATCCATGCGGGCCAGATCAAGCGATGGCGAAGAAGCTCCGCGCTTGCTTTACGCCATGGCAAGACCGGTGCGATCGCCATAAGAAAGAGCAACGTCAACCCGATCGGCATGGTCATGCGATTGAAATACGGCACGCCCACTGACACCCGGTCGTTGTTCAATGCCTCAACCGCGAGCGGGAACAACGTTCCTAACAAGATGACGAAAGCAAACGCAGCGAACAGAACGTTGTTCGCCAAGAACGCTCCTTCGCGCGACAGCGGTGAATCGATACGCCCTGGCGATCGAAGCCGATCACCTCTCCAACCGATGAGTCCCACCGTCGAGAAAACAATGAGCGCAAAGAAACTGATCAGCGCGATTCCGATACTGGACGTTGTGAATGCGTGCACTGACTCGAGCACGCCAGAACGAGTAATCCACGTGCCAAGAATTGTGAGCGCAAAAGTCGCGCACAACAGCGAGATGTTCCACACCCGCAACATGCCACGTCGTTCTTGCACCAAGACCGAGTGCAAATACGCAGTGCCTGTGAGCCACGGGAGAAACGACGCGTTTTCGACGGGGTCCCAGGCCCAATAGCCACCCCAACCCAGCACTTCATAGGACCACCACGAACCAAGAATGATGCCGACGGTGAGAAAACCCCACGCGATCAATGTCCAGCGGCGAGTTGCAAGTAACCATCCTTCGCCAACGCGACCGGTGATGAGCGCGGCGATTGCAAACGCAAATGGAACGGTGAATCCGACATAACCGAGATACAGCATCGGTGGATGAAATGCCATCAAGGGATTGTTCTGCAGCAATGGATTGGGCCCCGGCCCGTCGAAGCCAACCGGAGGCGAGAAACCCTTGAATGGATTGGCGGGTCCAGCCATGAGCCCGAAGAAGAACACACAAACGATGAGCATCGTAAAAAGAGCCCAGCCCACCAGAGGATCGGCCAGTCGCTTGCGGAACTTCAGCACGACCGCGACGAGATACCCACCGAGGATGAGCGCCCACAAAATGATTGATCCTTGAAGCGCTCCCCACATCGTGGCGAAGTTGTAAAGCGCCGGAGTCTTTGTCGAACCATTGTCCGCGACGTACTTCACCGTGAAATCTCGAGTGATTAACGCTCGCTCCATCGCAAATGCGGCGACAAATCCACCGAGGAAAACCAGCGCTGCATACCAACGCGAGAGTCGAACGAGATCGGGCCGTTTACGGACAAGTCCATACCCAACAGTGATTACCCCGAGGACAGCAGCAGCAAGACCAAGAGTGACTCCCGCTCTTCCGAGTGCGAGATTCACGAGCCGCTCCGCGTTGTGGTGACCGGGATCTGCCCGTTCACCTCCGCCTCGTTGAGACGTTCCTTCTGCTTTTCTTTGTAAACCTCACTGTGCTTCACGATCATGAGGTCAGAGTCATAGGTATCGGTGCCGTCGGCGTCGAAATGTCCTTCAAGCAATACCGCTTGATTCTCTTTGAACATTTCCGGCGGATCGCCAACATGGTGAACCGTGATCGGAACGCCGTTGTAGGCGATCTCGAATGTGACGCCGTCGCCGGTCTGCGCAACCGTTCCTGGAACAACCGTTCCCTGCAATCGGAAGCGCTTGACGCCCAATGAATTGTGCTGAGCAACTGCTTCGTCGGCGTTTCGATAGAAGGTCGTCGCGCTCCCGAGCGCTTTGACCATCACGAAACCACCTATTGCAACAACTGCAACCAACAGCGCCATGGCCGGAAGACTCACGCGACGCTTTCGACGCGGCGAACCTGACCCAGCTTCACCACTTTCGGAATCGGGACCGGTACGCGGAGTCAGCTCCATCGACGCTTCTCCGGTGGCACGTTCTTGCTCAGTCGACGACCGCGCAGAACAGTTACAAGCGCGTAGATACCCATTCCGCCAAACACAACAGCCCAAGCTGCAGCCACATAAGGCCAGGTTCCAGTTGCCGCAGCAACGACGAAGGCAGCGATCATGACACCACCCCTTCTGCACGTCGCTCCGCAATTGCAACATCAAGGCCTTCGGCATTGACTTGTTCTTCAAGCCAAGCGACTCGGAATCGGTGGATGACCATCCAGATGAACACGAGGGTGATTGCCACGAAACCGGTGAACAGTGAAAACAGCATCAGACCTTGAATATGGGCTCCCGCGAGAGTGAGCGTCGGCTTCTGATGCAAGGTGCGCCACCACTGCACCGACTGCCGAACGATGAAAACATTCGGGACGAGCAGCAAGCCCACGATGGCGGCGCGTTTGGCTCGAACCTGGTAGTCGGCAGCAATGCCCCGCACCGCGAGATAACCGAGCAGAAGCAACATGAGCATTGCTTCAGAAGTGAGGCGCGCATCCCACACCCAAAACACTCCCCATGTGGGTCGACCCCACAACATTCCGGTTACGAGTGTGAATGCCGTGAACAGCGCGGCAACTTCAGCACTGGCGTAGGCGACAAGATCCCACCATTGCGACTTGCGCCAGAGGTACACCGCTGAGCCAATCGTGGTCATGAAACAGCCAACGTAGGAAAGCGTCGCCGATGGAACATGCACATACATGATGCGCACTGCATCGCCCTGATTTTCATCGGCAGGGCTGAGGATGAGTCCGAAGAGCACGAGAACTCCCAACGCAAGAAGCGTCACGATTCCGAGAATCATTGTCGTGCGCGAGCCAGTGGAGCTGGGCCCACTGTCGCTGGCCTCGAGCGGCCCGGCGGTCTCGGTGGTCACGATTCCTCCATCAACGGGCCGAATCCAAAAATTCCGGCCACCACGTACACAGCGGCGAACACACTCATCAACCCAACCCACGGCCAGCCCTCTGACGGAGTTCCGCTGAGTGCTGCCTCGAAGGCACGAGTCGATCCGATTAACACCGGAGCGAGTACTGGCAACAGTAGAAGTGGCAGGAGGGTTTCACGAACTCGGAGACCGGCAGCCACAACGCCGAAGAGAGTACCGGCGGTCGAGATGCCAGCGGTCGCGACCACGATCGTGGCGATAAGCAGAAGCCACCCGGTAATTGAAGTCCCATAAAGGACAGCAACCCCAACGCCAAGCAGCACTTCAAGGACGAGTAGCTGAACAGCCACCGACAGGGTCTTGCCGAGATAAATGCCTGCTGGAGCAAGGCCGGACAGTCGAAGGGCATCGGTCACACCATCGGCGGCCTCAACCGCAAACGACCGCTGCATCGCCAGAAGCCCACTGAACAACACCGCGATCCAGTAGAGACCCGGGGTGGCCTTTTCGAGGAGACCACGATCGGGATCCAGAGCAAAGGCGAAGAGAACGAGAACCAAGAGCGCGAAGGGGACAACCTGATTCAGCGCAACTCTGGATCGGATCTCAAGCTTGAGGTCTTTGCGGGCAATCAACCACGCGTCATGCAACATGGTCGTCACCGCCCGCGCCCGAATCGTCGAGAGCAACTCCGCCGCCAAGCGTCACGATTTCGTCGGCCAGGTCAATCGCCCGATCCAACTCGTGTGAACTGAGAATGATCGTTGCCCCTGCGGCGGCCGCGTCACGCACAAGTTCATCGACGACGTCGCGACCTTCTTTGTCGAGACCTGCATGCGGTTCATCGAGCAGCCAAAGTTCGGGCCGGCGAGCAATCAAAATTGCAAGCGACGTGCGGCGACGCTGACCCGTGGAAAGGCGACCAACAGAAACATCGCTCAACCTTCCATCGAGACCAAGACGGGCCATTGCCGATTCGGCGTCGGCAAGGTCGGCGCCAGCCGCAAGCGTCCAAAATCGCACATTGTCGGAAACGCTGAGTTCGTCGTAGAGACCTGTGCCATGAGCAAGCAGCCCAACGCGATGGCGGACCGATTGGCGATCAACGCGAAGGTCAACTCCGAGGACAACGGCCTCACCCGCGGAGATCGGAACGAGGCCAGCCAACGCTCGCAACAGCGTCGTCTTTCCTGCGCCATTCGCTCCGCGCAGAAGCACGATTCGGCGGCGGTCGACATCAAGATCGACACCGGCAAGGGCAGGGAATCGGCCGAGAAGGGCCACCGCCCCGCGGAGGTGGACCACAGGCTCTGTCCCGGACCGGGAAGTGGGGTCGTCGGGCTCCATGGGGTGCCTTGAGGGTAGTGGCCTCCCCTGCAAGGAGACCAAGCGACCACCCTCGCTAGGGTTCGCCCGTGCAGTTCTGGAGCGTCGTGGGCGCAATCGGTCGATTCATGATGCGAGCTGGCATCGTCATCCTCCTCTTCGTCGCCTACCAACTTTGGGGGACCGGGTTCGCAACTGCCCGCGCCCAAGACACCCTCACGAAAAAATTCGACTCACAGATCGCGCAGTACTCAGAACCCGCCACATCGGCGACGCAACAGCCCATCGTGACCGCGCCGACTGATCTCCCCATTCCTCAACCAGGCGATCCCATCGCCCGCCTCACGATCAACAAGATCGACTCTGACTTCATCATGGTGCAGGGCGTCGATCTGAAATGGCTTCAACAGGGACCCGGCCACTTCCCCCAGACTCCGTTGCCCGGCCAACCGGGCAATGCCGCTGTCGCCGGTCATCGCACGACCTACAAAGCGCCGTTCAATCGCATTGATGAGCTTGTTCCCGGCGACATCATCACGGCGCAGACTTTGCAAGGGACATTCACCTATAAGGTCGATTCACATATCGACCCTAAGGACGGATCCGCCTCGGGTCATGTCATCGTTTCGCCCGACGATCTTTCGATCCTTGACCAAACCGGCGTGAATCGGCTCACGCTGATGGCCTGCCATCCGAAATTCACTGCAGCCCAGCGCATCGTTGTCACAGCAACACTGACCTCAAACCCGGCGCCAGCCACTCCGATCCCCGCCACCAACGGGGTGACTACCGACGCGTCGTCCGATGCTCTCGCCGGTGGGGATTCATCTGCGTGGCCAGCCGCAATCTTCTGGTCGCTACTTGCGGGAGCGGCGTGGTTCGGCACGTGGTGGCTCGCCCGCTACTTCACTCCAACGCTGCTGCGTAAACGTGCCCAACGCGTGTCACGCTGGAAAGATTGGAAATTCCTCACTACCTATGCGGTCGGCACACCGATCGTTTTGGTGTTGATGTTCATCGCTTTCGCAAACATCGCCCGACTACTGCCAGCCTCTTACTAATGACGAACCCTCGCCGCCGGAACGTAACCCTCACCGCACTTGTCGTGATCGCATCGATCGCGCTCGGTGCCTGCTCCTCATCATCAAAGGGTTCCTCGGCCTCCTCCTCATCGAGCACCACAACCACTGCGGCTCCTGGTCCCACCACAACCACCACCCTTGAACCCGAAGCCGGCGTTGGTCGTATCGCCTTCGTTTACGGCCCGGTCGTGGGCGACTGCATTGACCTTCGGTCAGTTGCAACAGGCAAGGCCGTCACGACCCGTGCGCTTCCCACTGCTGATGCCACGATGAAGTCCGACAAGGACGTCATGCTTCGACTCAATTGCGACCTCCCCCACCAATATGAGGTCATTGCGGTGCCCAATGCTGGCCTTGCTTCGACACCCACGCCAACAAACGAACAGTTCACCGTTGCTGCGAAGAAACTTTGCCCCGCGGCATTCAAGACCTACATCGGGATTCCCTATCCGAGTTCATCGCTTGAATTTGGGTGGGTGCTGCCGACCGAAGAACAGCGAAACCGCGGAGTCCAGACAATCGGCTGCACCGCGTTCGACCCAAAGGGCAAGCTCACCGGCTCAGTCAGCGACTCGAAGCGCTAGCGCTCGACCACAAACGAGTCGGCCGAACATCGCTGAAGAGGATCCACCACCCCGACGCGCGGTGGTTCTACTTTTTCCTTCATGGTGCTCGTGATTGCTGCTCTCCTCCTCGCAGTGCTCCTCGTCATCGCTCTTCTCGCCAATCGTCGATCCGGCGAATTCTCCGCGACTCGAACGACCGGCCGTTCCGCTGACGTTCGCCTCCCCGTCGGTGCCGACGCAGCACTGTGGTCCATCATCGAGGTTGTCCCCGATCCTCGTAACCACCTTGCCCTTACCCGCGATCTCACTGGCGAAGTTCGCATCTCAGGAACAGTTCTCGATCCCTCGACCCGCGCCAGCACATTGGTTCCGCCGCCACGCCCCGCTCCAGCCGGTGGCAGTTCGGTGAGAATTCTCACCGCAGCCGAGATCGAACGCGAAGACGCAGCTGCAGCTGCTGCCGCGGCACGACTCAATCGCGCTTCCTAAGTTCAGCCCGGCTGCACAACTGCAGCGAGCGCAGCCCACGATTGTGGCGCTGCACCCAAACCAGTTCCATCGGTCGCGTCCCAATACTCCGCCCACGATGACGTCACCGCTCCGCGCATCAGCATGGCAGCGAGCGCGAGCGCATCGACACTTCGACCATGACGACGCGCAGCAACCCAGAAGAGATAGGTAAGTTGCGGCCACGCTGGTCCGCGCCAGTAGGTACGCGCCGAGAACAATGATTCAGCTCGGTGCATTCCTGCAGGCCCGCATTGACCGCCAAACGAAGCGTTGTCCATTAGTTCGGAAAAAACCCTGTCAATTACTGCGCTATCACTCTCAACAAGCAAAGGAAGCAGCGCGTCAAGGGAACGCACTCGGCCAGAGTCAGCATCGGAATCGCCGGCATCAATCCACGTTCCGAGCGGGTCATCCCAACGCGTCGCCAACACCTCTACCACTGCGTTTGCTTTCTCAATCAATGCACGATCACCAGTGACAGTTGCGAGTTCGAAAGCATTGAAGGCAACCAAGGCATTGAAACCGCAACTGGCCACAACAAACGCAGGGTTCGCTATCGGCGACCCAAGCTCCGAATGTTCAACCGACGCGACAAGTGCGCCTTTGATCGCGCGCCAATCGTCTACGTTCCATCCACCAGGGCACCAGTGATCCCAACGCGGACAATCATCGCCCCCACTTTCCCACGGATGACATAACGCGATTAGGCCATCAATGCGCGACCGCACGTCAAAGAGAAAGTTGAGTCCAGCAGTCGCAGGCCCAACGAGATCGCTGACATTGATGTTGCGACGATCTAGTTCGGCAATGGCATGACCGAACATCGGGGGTTGGGTGATTGAGGAATGCCCTTGACGCTTCCAGAAGTCACCGTGATGGTTCGGCGAGTACTCGTAATCGACATGGGGAACGAAACCCTCGGAGTTCTGGGTACGAAACAAATGCGCCAGCTCGCTGCGGGCCCGCTCGGGCTCGCCGAGGTCCGCCCAGGTGATGGCATGGAAGCACGAATCCCACAACCATTGGAACGGATACACCGATGCATTCGGAACCGTGTAGCCCTCGGGGCGCCAATTGGCCTCGAGGACGGAGCGAGCCGCAGCCCGAACCTCATCGGGATCGGCCGGTAGCGTGAGGCCTTCGCCGTCGGTCCCGTCGGTCACCCTCGTCCCCTTCTGGTGTCAATGTCCACGTGCGCAGTGCTTTCGTTCCGGCTCGGAGGAACCGATGGAGTCTCCATCGTGGCCGATACATGGATCGACGCGCTGCTTCGGGGTGGATTCGAGATTCGAACCGTAGCGGGAGCCGGGCCGGTCGATGTTCTCATCCCCGATCTCGCAATTGGTCGCTGGCCCGATGGTGCCGCCGGTCTCCACGGCACTGGTGCTGCGACTGATGCCGAAATCGATCGACTCAGCGCGGAACTTGTGAGCGCACTCAAGGATGTCGATCTCGTGGTTGTCGAAAACCTCGGATCCATCCCAATGAATCTCCCCGCCTCAGTCGCTGTGGCCAGAGCCCGTGAAGGCCTGCCGACCATCTGGCATCACCATGACCCCGCATGGCAACGCGACCGTTACGCCGATGTCACTGAACTCCCGCCCCATGAGCAAACTGAAAGCGGTCAATGGCGTCACGTGACAATCAATGAACTCACACGCCAAGAATTCCTTGAGCGGGGATTTCCTGCGACCACCATTCGCAACGGTTTCGATGTCCATGCCGACCAAGGCAACCGCGATGGCGAACGAGCACGGCACAACTTTTCCGATGATGAACTTGTAATGGTGCATCCAGTTCGGGCCATCGAAAGAAAGAACATTCCGCTCGCACTCGAAATCGCGCAACAAGTCAGTGCGACCTACTGGCTCACCGGCCCCGCAGAAGAGGGTTACGAAGCAACGCTCAACGCCTTGCTCACTGGGGCTCGCTCGAACGGAATCAATGTCGTTCACGAGCCATCCTCCTCGGTTGCTGACATGTACGCCGCCAGCGACGTCGTGGTCTTCCCCTCGACGTGGGAAGGCTTTGGCAATCCTCCGATCGACGCAGCGATACACCGCCGGCCAGCAATCGTTAGCCATTACCCCGTC
>CAIPQK010000076.1 GCA_903867185.1 uncultured Candidatus Nemicrothrix sp.
CCTGGCGGAAATGAACAACATCGCGTCCGCGTGGGAGGGCTCGGTGACGAGCGAGCAGATTCTCGATGCCATCCACGAAGGCCGACGCGAGGCCGACGAAAAGTGGGATCGCTTATGAGGGTGGTCGTCGATGCTTCGGTGATGATCACCGCCAACCGCGTTGGCCCGGCCGCTGAGCGGGCTCGAAACGAGATTGCAGACAACGCACTTGTTGCTCCACATTCGTTGGGCGTCGAAGTCGTGCAGGGCTTTCGTCGACTGGTTTCTTCAGGAGAATGTTCCGAAGCCATTGCTCAGCGCGCGATCTGGAATGTGAACCGACTCCACATCGACCGGTTTCCATTTGAACCGTTCGCCAATCGGGTGTGGGAACTTCGCCACAACGTCACGGCTCACGACGCTTGGTATGTCGCAATTGCCGAACGTCTGGGTGTCCCGGTCGTGACGACCGACCGTCGTTTGGCGAACGCCACCGGGCCGCTCTGCGAATTCCGGGTGCTCTGAGGTCAGGCGCAAAAAGAGTGATGGGCCCCGCCGAAGCGAGACCCATCACTGCGAGCGGAGAGGGTGGGATTCGAACCCACGGGCGGTGTTACCCGCCACCTCCTTAGCAGGGAGGCCCGATCGGCCGGACTCTGGCACCTCTCCATATGCAGGGTTGCAACATACAGGGCAAACCCCTGCGATTTCGAATGGCGGAAGGAGGGGGATTCGAACCCCCGGAGGCTTTCACCTCGACGGTTTTCAAGACCGTTGCATTCGTCCGCTCTGCCACCCTTCCGCCCGAGACATTAGCGACTCGCCCGTGGCAGGCCCAATGGGCGGGTGGGGTGGCTCAGTTGACGCGATTGCGTAGTTCGGTGATCCAGTCGGTGGCCTTGTCCTGTGCCTCGGCGACTTCTTGGCGAACGGCATGGCCATGTTCGCCGGCGGCGGGGTAGGAACCCATGAATTTCACTTCGGCGTGCTTCGACTTGAGCGAACGCAGCGCGTCGGCCACGACCTCATCGGAAATGTGTCCTTCGAGATCGATGAGGAAGCAATAGTCGCCGAGGCCACGGCGAGTGGGGCGCGATTCGAGCTTGGTGAGGTTGATGCCACGTGCAGCGAACTCTTGAAGGACCGACAACAACGATCCGGGTTCGTCAGCTTGTTGGAACACAACGATGGAGGTTTTGTCATGCCCGGTTGGTGCGGGAATTGTTTTGGGGGCAACGAGAACGAAGCGCGTGGCGTTGTCGTCGTGATCTTCGATTTCGTGGGCCAGAACGTTGAGTCCGTAGACCTCGGCAGCGCGAGCTGGTGCAATAGCTGCGCCATTTGTTGCGAGTGCGTCGGTGGCTTCGGCCAACATCCGCGCGGCGTCGGCGGTGGAGTTTGAAGCTTCGGCAATCGCGTTGGGAAGATTGGCGTTCATGTACTTGCGGCATTGCGCGAGCGCGTGTGGGTACGACCAAATTTGCGTGATGTCTTCGAGTTTCACGCCCGGTCGGGCCATGAGTTCAAGATGAATGGGCAGCACGATTTCGCGTTGAATGAGCAGATCGGAATCAAACGCGAGCGCGTCTTGGGTGATGTTGACGGTTCCCTCGATCGCGTTTTCCAGCGCGAGGAAGGCGTAATCAGACTTTCCGTCTTCGGCGGCACTCAGCACATTGGCGAAGGTGTCGAGCGGACGCAGGTTGGCGGTGGCGAGGTCGGCCTGGCTCAGCAGTGCCTGTTCGGAGAAGGTCCCGATGGGGCCGAGGAAGGCAATTGTGCGGCGGGTCCAGTCGGTGCCGGATGCTGGTGCTGCGGATGAGGTCACAATGGGCGAGGATAGGGGAATGGACGCCGAAGCCCTGAGTGAGTTGTTAGAAGGGGTTCGTCAGGGCGAGATCAGCCCCGACGATGCCGTTGCAGCGCTGCGGCGATTGCCCTTTGCTGATTTGGGTTTCGCCAAGGTCGACCACCATCGAACGCTGCGCCAGGGCTTGGCCGAAACTGTGTTCGCCCCCGGCAAGTCGCCCGAACAATGCGCCGCCATCGTGGCCGAATTGTTGGCCCAGCCCGGTTCGTCGCCGGTGTTGTTGTCTCGGGCCTCGGCCGATCAAGTTGCTGCCGCGTTGGCCGGATCAGACGATGGCCATGTGATCGAAGCGGGCGGCGGCGATTCGTCGAACGCTCGCCTACACACGGTGGTGTGGCGGTCGGCGGCCGAACGACGTGAACGCGTTGCGGTTGTGACTGCTGGAACCGCAGACCTCCCCGTTGCCGATGAATGTGCCGCCACGCTTGCGGCACATGGTCTGCGACCGATTCGTATTACCGATGTGGGTGTTGCTGGGCTGCACCGCGTTCTCGATGCTGCTGAAGAGTTGGCCGCGGCCGACGCGATTGTTGTTGTCGCCGGCATGGAAGGCGCGTTGGCCAGCGTTGTCGGCGGGTTGACTGCGGCACCGGTGGTGGCTGTTCCGACATCGGTTGGCTACGGATCTTCGCTCGATGGCATCACCGCGTTGTTGGGAATGTTGGCCTCTTGCGCGTCAGGTTTGACCGTTGTCGGAATCGATAACGGATTCGGCGCGGCGATTGCCATTATTCGAATGATGAACGCACGCGTGTCGGAGCGCAGCGATGTCTGAGCATTCGCATGACCATTCAAATGACGACGCATTGTTCGAAGGAACAGCGGCGTGGGAAGGCATCACGGTTCCGGCCGCACCGAGTTCCAACAGCACCGTTGCGTGGTTCCACTGTTTTTCCGGCATTGCTGGCGACATGGCATTGGGCGCATTGATCGATGCCGGTGCCGATGTCGACGAGATTCGCTCGATGTTGAAGCTGCTGCCCGTGTCTGGATGGTCGTTAGAAACTGAAACGGTTCTTCGTTCAGGCATTGCCGGCACGAAAGTGCACGTGCACACCGAAGCAACCCCCTCGTCACGTTCGGCTGCAGTTGTCGCCCAAATCGTCGCCGATGCCAAGTTGCCCGACCGTGTGCATCGTCGTGCACTGGCAACGTTCCGTGCGCTCGCCGAAGCCGAAGGTCGCTTGCACCGTCAGTCGCCCGAATCGGTGCACTTTCACGAGGTCGGCGCGCTTGACGCCATCATCGATGTTGTCGGCACGTGCATTGCGCTTGAGTTGCTCGGTGTCGATGAAGTTGCGTCATCGCCAGTGGCAGACGGTTTAGGAACCGTGCGCGCTGCACACGGTGTGTTGCCGGTTCCGGTTCCCGCAGTGGTGTCGTTGTTGGCCGATGCGCCCACCTATGGCCTCGACATTCCTCGTGAACTCACCACACCAACCGGCGCGGCATTGTTGGCCGCGAATGTTGTGCAGTGGGGGCCAATGCCGGCCATGACCATTCGTTCCGCCGGTTTCGGCGCAGGCACTGCCGATCTCGGCGATCGTCCGAACCTCACTCGCGTTGTCATCGGCACGCGTTCTGATTCGCCTTCTGTTGAAGGTCAGCCCGTGATGCTGCTCGAAGCGAATGTCGACGATGTCACGGGTGAAACGCTGGCTTATGCAATTGACGCGTTGCTCGAAGCGGGCGCGCACGATGCTTGGCTTACGCCGATCATCATGAAGAAGGGTCGCCCCGCCCACACGGTGAGCGCGTTGGTTGATCCCGCGCAGGCTGCTGCAGTTCGTGACGTGCTTGTGCGCGAAACGGGAACGATGGGTGTGCGCGGAACGCAGCTTGAACGGTGGCCGCAATCGCGCGCGTTCGACACGGTCGAAGTCGATGGTCAATCGGTGAAGGTGAAAGTCACCGCCGGTCGAGTGAAGGCCGAACACGACGATGCCGCTCAGGCCGCACGGGCGTTGGGCCTGCCGCTGCGAGAGGTCACCCGCCGAGCCGAACAGGCCTGGCGCGACGCTCATCAATGAAACAATCTGAACCGTTTCTCGGCGGGTTCGATTGGTATTATTGGCAAATGGTCGATTCATTGGAAACCCGGTTCCTACAGAACAAGGAATTGGTTGCTGAAATTCTCGCTAATCGAGCTGATGTTTCTCGTCTTGTGAAACGAAAGAGACGTAAGCCAGAGGAAAAAGATTGAAACACGACGTTTCCGATGGCGGCTTAGTGGGCCGCTCTTGCGCCGCTAATTCGTGTGAAGGATTACTTCGGCGCGGTTGACGCCGGCGATCACGTTGCTGGCGGACATGCCGGCAGGTGAAAGCAGTTCGAGGCGCGTGACGCCACGATCGAGCAAGTGCTCAAGCACTGCAGCAACCTCGAGGCGAGCGAGCGCAGCACCAAGACAGAAGTGTGCACCGAAGCCAAACGCAATCTGATGGTTGGGTGATCGCCCAACATCGAACTGATCGGCGGTCGGTCCGAATTCAGCTTCGTCGCGATTGGCCGATGCATAGACCATGACAACTGGGTCGCCCGCGCTGATCTGCTGTCCACCGAGAACGGTGTCGACGGCAGCGGTACGCATGAAATAAATAACCGCGGTAGTCCAACGAAGGATTTCCTCGACGGCACTCGCAACGAGCGAACGATCGTCGACGAGACGAGCCCACTGATCGGGGTTCTCGGCGAGTGC
>CAIPQK010000077.1 GCA_903867185.1 uncultured Candidatus Nemicrothrix sp.
GGCTACGGAGACCCACAGGACGTGTCATGTGTTGTTGGCGGATGCTCGGCAACGGGTTGGTATCGACCTTCAGCGAACGGCACCGCTGCGTTTGTTGTCGACATGGCGACCACGCCGGAACCCACGCCGGAACCCTCACCGACGCCTGAACCCTTGGCTCCTGCGTTCACCGGCTAACGCTTTTGGGACCACCGCTGGAGAAGGAACGTCCATGGCGGTGGCTGTGACCCAGTCAAGGCTGGATACCGATCGACTTCGGAAACCTTAGTAATCCTCTAGTTCTTGGTGCTCCAGCTAGAGGTCCAACTTGGCGCAATGCCATAAAACCCGACAAACGGATCAATCCTTAGTGACTCAGTTACTATCCACTTCGTGAACACTGACCCTCGCAACAACCGTAGTGACAGCACTCGAGATCAGAAAAGTAAGAAAACTTCAGCTGTATCGATGGCCTTATGCATTGTCGCTGCCGTCGCCGCTGTTATCTCTTGGTCGATTTTTCAACTCCATACTGCGTCGTACTTCTATGTTGTCTTTATCTTCCTTCTCTTGGTGGTTGAGGGGACACGCCTGATCGTGAAACGAACGCTCACCGACAAAGCGACCTTGACTGACGCGTCTAGTTCATTCGTTGTAGCGATTATTGATGCGTTCGTCCTTAGCTCCGTGCTTTTGCCCATCGCGTTTTTCGTCGCAACTTGGTTGTCCAAACTCACCCCATTGCACTACGGGAAATGGGCAATTGAGACTTTCGGAACATTAGGACCAATCTTCATCTTCCTCACGATCCTCGTTCTCTGGGACTTCTGTTACTACTGGAGTCACAGAATTGGTCACACCGTTGAACTTTTCTGGGGCGGGCATTCCGTGCACCATTCGAGCGAGAAATACAACCCGTCGGTTGCAATACGAATCTCGTTTCTTGACAACCCCAAGTCACTCACATTCTTGGTGTTGATTCCCCTCTTGGGCATCAACCCTCTCTATGCATTCGCGGCATATGGATTTGTTTTGTACTACCAATTGCCTCTGCACATCACTTGGTTAAAGCGCATGCCAAGGACCTATGAATATATTTTCAATACGCCCGAGCACCATCGAGCTCATCACGCTCGACAGAAGGTCTACATCGATCACAATTTTGGTGGGTTACTGATTATTTGGGATCGAATGTTTGGAACATACGTGGACATCGAAGACGTAGATCCCCTCTACGGACTCACGCAGCCCGTTGGAACGTATCGACCTCTCCCGATTATTTTTCACGAACTCGCAGCGCTCGGCCGGAAAGTCAAAAACGCCGGTTCTGTCGCACTCGGTTTTCAGTACGCGTTCCATCGCCCTTATTGGGAACCAGCGGTTTCCTCAGATAGCGACAGCAGTTCCGTAGGCGACGATCTCAACAATGCCATCGGCGATATCGCTTGAGTCGAAACGCACTCCGGTAACAGCGTTGGCACCCATCGCAACTGCATGATCGACCATGCGCTCAACTGCTTCGCGTCGGCCCTCTTCGAGGGTTGAGGAGTATTCGGTGATGTTGCCCTTCTTCAAGGCCTTCACGCCGCCCACTACGCCGCGGGTAAAACCCATGGAACGGGCGATGACACCGAAACATGGTCCAAGCACGTTGCCGGCATGACCATTGATCTCAAACGTGGTGCTCACCGGAATGGCGAGCGGTGTGATTGGTGCACGATCGTCTGCGGCCATGAGAGTCCTCCAAGAGTTGGTGGCGATTAGTTAACCAGTAAAGGCGGGGGCGACGGGTTCAGTTGAAGCAATTGTTGTTGTCGTCGATGGCGTCGAAGTCGATGTCGAAGTCGTGGTCGATGTCGTAGTCGAATCAGGAACGGTGATCAGCGCCGCCATCCAGACTTGGTAGTTCGGAGAGCCGCTCAGCGTGGAGCTTGCGAAGGTCAGCGTCTCAAGCGGCACGGTGGGCGAAAACCAGCCCGATGCGCCCGAGGTATCGGCCACGTTCCCTACCAACGTCGACGTACCCGCATTCCATGTCGGCACGTCGGCGCCGCCCGCGTAATTAAACGAGGACTGGTAACCCAACTCTGCGGCGGTGACGGGAACGCCGCCGGTGGTGGTCGCCGAGATAGTGACCGATTCGGCGTCGATATCGCCAAGTGTGAAACCGAAGCCTGTTGCTGGAGTCGCCGAGGCGAAGGTAAACACCGTTGCGGTCGTCCCCACATTGGATGGGCTAGCTGGCTGAATGTAGGTGTAGCCGGACGAAGAGCCAAACACCGCTCCAAACGGCGTGGTCGCGCTTAACACCGCTGAAGAGAACGGCCCCGCCACGGTGCGTTGACTGGTGAACGTTGCTGAAGGGAAGTTGCCGACAAAACTGACTGACCCGGTGGTTGCACCGGCGGTATAGCTGGCGTACTCCGAGGTCGTCGTTGCTCCAACGGTTACAGCCCCGAAACCAAGGCCCACGAGTGCTGCGGTGGCAACGAGACTGACTACTGAGGCAACGAGTCGTTTCATAGCTAGATAGTAAACCGGCTGCAGAAGTATCCCAATTATCTGATGTCTGATCGGGCAGAATTTTGGGTGTTGCAGTTAACTGGAGTCGTAAGTTGCACATCAAAGTGCACGAACTATCGACTACCGACCGAACGGATGATTTTCAATGAAGCAAGAGACAATCTTGAAGAGCTGCCTCATCGCAGCGGCAATGGTCAGTCTCGTCCTCAGCATCACGATTTATTTCGGCGCAGGCGACGACACCAACGGCCGCCTCAACGGCATCTATGTCGGAACATGGGTCCCATCGATCTTGGCGCTCGGCGCTCTCCTGTTAGTCGGACGAAAGAACGACGCATGACCGAAATTGGGTTGTTTATCGCCGGTGGCCTCGTCACCCTCATCGTGTTCATCGGGATTTTGATTTACGGGATGATGAGCTTCCAACAGTGGTCAAAGAACGACAAGCAGGAAACTGCCTGATCACGCTCGGGTTGAACGTGACGGTTGGCTTCGCGCCACCATCCATGCGACCCACATAAAAACGAACTGGAACGGCAGTCGGGCCCAGGAGACAAACTGTTGGCCGACTGAACGGTCGCGCCAATCCCACGTCATATAGAGATTGGCGGGGTATACCGCGATCAGCAGCACGATGGCGGCAAGCGAACCAATACGACGGGTGCGCGGCACAAGGATGAGAGGACCGATGACGAGTTCTGCGAACCCACTTGTGTAGGTCCA
>CAIPQK010000078.1 GCA_903867185.1 uncultured Candidatus Nemicrothrix sp.
CGGGGCCCGTCCGAGCAGCTCGGCAATCCGGGCTCGCTCGTCAGCCACCGTGGTCACTTCCGCCGACGTCGACGCACAAGTCCATACACAATCAATGCGCCAATCGCGACACCGAGAACTGGAACTGCGCGCTTCAGGACCGGCGAACCAGCCTGCAGGAGATCGATTGCTTCTGGTTCAGGTTGATCGATCTTGCGAATCGTTGGTGCTTGTTCATCTACAGGAGGTGCCGCCGAAGTAGACGCTGCAGCAGGAGCGACCTCTGGAGCGGCGTCAGCTGCGGGAGCAAGCACATCGTCGACGAGAACCGTTTGTTCGAGATTGTCGACAAACTGAGTGAGAATCTTGGCGCTGACGTCGGCAAGAACACCGCGGCCAAACTGAGCGACCTTTCCGGTCACTGTGAGATCGGTGGTTACCGTGACGTGTGTTTTGTCGCCCGCAGCTTCGAGCTGTGCGGTGATTGTGGCGCTGGCATTGCCCTGACCGCGAGTGTCACGGCCCGACGCGTCGAGAACCGCTTTGAAGTTGACGTCATCGCGCTCAATGAAGATGGCCTTGCCCTTGTACTGCGCTTGGATCGGGCCCACCTTGACCTTGACAATGCCTCGGTACTCGTTGCCTTCGATTTCTTGGAGTTGTGCGCCGGGAAGGCATGGCGCAATTCGCTCAACGTCGGTCAGCACCTTCCAGGCCATTTCGATTGGCACACTTACATCGAAGGTGTTGATCAGTTCCATTGCTCGAGATCCTCCACGGTGTCGACGTCCGACGCGTCGCCCGGGCACGCTACCGCGGCGACGAGCTCAGGCCTCCCTCGCAAAAGCACTCGCGCTCCCTCATCACCCTCGTTCGGAAGGTCATCCCAGACCTCTGCCCCAAGACGGACTGGATTTCCGCGCTGGCCTGCATAGGTCGCCACCACGATCGGTCGCTCGGTTTCCATGCGTGAAACCAGCTGCCACGCCTCCGGAGTCACGAACGGCTGATCAGCCAGACCAACGACCACCGCTTGGGCTCCAGCCGCCCGTGCCGCGGCGATTCCCACCAACAATGAACTGGCCTGTCCAGAGGCCCAAAGCGGGTTCTCGACCAGCAGGACCCTCTCGGGCAAGATCCCGTGCAACGACACCGCACCAGCCACGACAAGGACCGAGGCGAAACACCCGGCATCGAGGGCAGCCTGCGCCGCGATCGCCACGAGGGGCTGTCCGTTCAACTGCGCAAGTTGCTTTGGCCCATCAACGAATCGAGACGAGGATCCAGCGGCGAGGATCACGGCGATCTGTGGCTGAGGGGCGTTCACCGCCACAGTCAATCATCCGCCGAGCAGACATTCTCCGAGCAGGGCCTTCCGCTGACCTCGGCTAGTGTTTCACCCGTTCGCCGGTGCAGATTCGGCGAGTTCGCACCGAGGGGGAACATGAAGATCACGGTGACGGTCAATGGCGTCGAACGCAGTGGCGACGTCGAACCACGCACACTTCTTGTGCATTTCCTTCGAGATGAACTCGACCTCACGGGCACCAATATCGGATGCGATACGTCCTCATGCGGCGCGTGCACCATCCACGTCGAAGGTCAGTCGGTGAAGTCGTGCACCATGCTCGCCGCTCAAGCCGATGGTCTCGAACTCACCACCATCGAAGGTCTCGCCAATGGCGGCATTCTCCATCCGATGCAGCGCTGTTTCCAAGAGAACCACGGCCTGCAGTGCGGTTACTGCACTCCCGGCATGGTGATGGCTGCTGTCTCTCTTCTTGACGAAAACCCGAACCCTTCCGAGACCGATGTGCGCATTGGCCTCGAAGGAAACCTCTGCCGTTGCACCGGATACCACAACATCGTGAAGTCCGTACTTGCCTGCGCCGCAGAATCGAATGGGGCATCGAAGTGATCCCCGCAGCCTTTGAGTACGTGCGTGCCGATTCCGTCGATGCCGCGCTTAGCGCTCTCACCGAATTCGGCGATGAAGCGAAACTGCTCGCTGGCGGACATTCGTTGATTCCACTCATGAAGCTTCGTCTTGCGGCGCCTTCTGTTCTTGTCGATGTTGGCCGCCTCGATGACCTTCGCTACATCAGCGATGCCGGCGACTACATCTCCATCGGTGCACTCACTCGCCACCGCGACCTTGAGACCAGTTCGCTTCTGGCATCGGCGGCCCCGCTTCTTGCTCACGCTGCAGGCCACGTCGGTGATCCTCAGGTCCGCCATCGTGGAACGATTGGCGGCTCTTTGGCCCACGCCGATCCCGCTTCTGATCTTCCCGCCGTTGCACTCGCCATGGGGGCCACAATCGTGGCCACTGGCCCCAACGGCACCCGCGAAATCGCGGCGTCGGAGTTCTACACCGGCTTCCTTGAATCAGCCCTTGCTCCCGATGAGTTGCTCACCGAGATCCGCATTCCGAAGCTCGACACCCAGGGCTGGTCATTCCAAAAGTTCAATCGTCGTGCTCAGGACTGGGCCATCGTTGGCGTAGCCACTGTTCGCGCAAATGGCTCTACCGGTGTCGGACTCGTGAATATGGGATCGACTCCCCTCCTGGCCTCGGCCGTGATGGACGCAGTGAAATCCGGCGCAACTGCCGCCGACGCTGCTGCCCTTGCTAATGAAGGCACCGAGGCGCAGAGCGACATCAATGCGTCATCGGAGTACCGCGAACACCTCGCACGCGTCTTAGTGCGCCGTTCGCTCGAAGAATCTGGTCTTTCCTAACTTCATCGATCGCCTCGCGGCGACCAGAGTTAGTGAATCGAACCAGTTGTGTCGCTGAGTGAAGAACTCACGCGTCCGGTGCGAGCCGCAATCACCTCAGCGCAAATAGCAATTGCCGTTTCTTCCGGGGTTCGACCGCCGAGGTCAAGGCCGATTGGTGCATGCAACCGAGCAGCGACCTGCTCCATGTCAGCGCCGGCTTGAGCGAGGCGTTCGAGACGCTCTGCACACGTGCGACGGCTTCCCATAGCGCCGAGATAACCAACCTCGGTTGCTAATGCCGCCTGAATGGCCGGCACATCGAACTTGTGGTCGTGGGTGA
Organism: uncultured Candidatus Nemicrothrix sp.; assembly: GCA_903867185.1. GTDB lineage: Bacteria > Actinomycetota > Acidimicrobiia > Acidimicrobiales > Acidimicrobilacustridaceae > Acidimicrobilacustris. Next base: position 3,044 of record CAIPQK010000078.1, read on the forward strand.
GCACGCACACTGCATCGCGCTGACCGAGACGGTCACCCACCTTCTCAAGATGGCGATGGGGCCAGTCGACGACGACTTCATCGGCATTCGGGAACCGTCGCTTCGTCGCAAAAACCTCGCGTGCATCGCAAACCGTGACCCGATACCCCATGACCTTCGCGATCTTTACCAGCGCGCCGGTGAAATCGACCGCTCCGAAAATCAACATGTGCGGTGGGGGCGCAAACGATTCGATGAAGACTGATACCGCGTCCTCTCGAGCTTCACCGTGTGGTCCGTAATGGCGGATCCCCGAACGACCACCGGCCAGTTCCCCAATTGTGTCGCGAACAACAACACGATCAAGATCTGCATCGCCGAGGGTTCCTTGCGAATCGATCCCGTCGCCAACAATCAGTTTGGCGCCAAGGTTCTCGCCTTCGATGACCGTGGCCAATGCCACTGGTCGGTGATCATTGATCGCTTCGCGCCATAGTTCGTAGATCGAATCCGACATGATTGTTACCAATCCAGCGGTTCGATAAACAAGTGAATGGTTCCGCCGCACGTGAGACCAACAGCAAAGGCCTCGTCGTCGCTGTAGCCGAAGGTGACGAGCCGACGTTCACCCGTCGCAAGAATGTCGAGCGCTTCTGAGACCACCGCGCCTTCAACACATCCACCAGACACTGAACCAGCAACCTCGCCGGTATCGGAAACGGCCATAGAAGCCCCTGGCAAGCGAGGACCGGAACCTTCGATATCGACAACGCGAGCAAGCGCCACCTTGTGACCGGAACGACGCCAGCGATCAATATCGTTCATGATCTCTTTCATCAGTTCACCTCCGCGCGTTGTAGGACCGCCATTGATCGTACGGGGCGAGATCCGCCTCCCGCGACGACCGCCGAGAGTCGGTCAAGGGCATCAAGCGAATGACCCTCGATGAACTCATCGACGAATGGCAAGGCCGCAGCCATTCCGCGAGCGAGTGGGGCATACCCATCAGTAGCTTTCAGCGGATTGACCCAGACGATTTTGTGAGCGACACGAGACAGGCGGGCCATTTCAGACGCCAACAGTTCAGGGTCCCCTCGGTCCCAGCCGTCGGAAAGAATCACGACGATGGCACCCCGAGCCATTCCCTTCGTGCCCCAATCGTCGTTGAAACGACCAATGCCTTCTCCGAGGCGAGTACCTCCCGACCAATCCTCTACCGACCCCGCTGCTCGTTGCATGGCCTTGTCTGGATCTCGAGTCGAAAGTTCCCGCGTGAGTCGCGTGAGGCGAGTCCCCAGAGCGAACGCTTCAACCTTGGTGCCAACGGAAACCGCGGCATGGGCATAGCGGATCAAGGACCGGCTATAACTCGCCATTGATCCGCTGATGTCAGCAATGATCACAACCCGGCGCGGAACCCGTGTGCGCTGCAAGGTTCGGAGACGAAGTGGTTCTCCCCCAGTTCGCAGTGATTCACGAATCGTGCGGCGGAGATCGAGAGTTCCGTCAGCGCGACGCGATGGGCGGCGCCGACGCGAGGCACGCGTAACGGCTGAAAGACGCATGTCGGCAATAACCCGATCGGCTTCAGCACGCTCGTCATCATTCAGCGACGCAAAGTCCGCGGAATGGAGCGTCTCCGTTCGACTAAAGCGCAACACTGCAACGTCGTCGGTTTCGACGTCTGCAGAATCATTTTGATCTGAATCAAGCTCTTCATCGTCGGCAATGAGGGGTTCGTCACGCTTGGTGATCGATGACTGTGAAAGTGCAACCTCTGTCCCCAGAATCCAATGGCGGAAAACAAGGTCGTACAACTCGATCTCTACAGGTGAATGAGCCAGCGTTGCTCGACCCGCCCAGTACATCGATCGCAGGTCATTGTCGACGAGCTCGACCGCTTGGATAAAAGAAATCACACTTCCCACAGGAACAGCGAGACCGGCCGTGCGCAGGAGCGCTACGAGGTCGATGACGCCTTCCTCATTCATGAAACTGCTTCAGTTCTCGCGCTGAGCCGAATCAACAAGCGCGCTGATTCCGTGCGCTCGAACGCGATCGGCATCTTCGCGATATTTCACGACTGCCCCAAGTGACGCATCGACAGACGCGACATCAATTTCTGTATGCCCCAGAGCCGTAAGTGCCATCACCCAATCAATGGTTTCCGCTACGCCCGGTGGCTTAAACAAACCAATGGTTCGCAACTCAGCAACAAGAAGCGCCACCTGACGAGCAAGAACATGACTCGCTCCCGGCACTCGCGAACAAACAATCGCGATCTCGCGCTCGCTGTCGGGATGTTCCACCCAATGGTAAAGACAGCGTCGCTTTAACGCATCGTGGACGTCACGAGTGCGGTTTGATGTAATGATCACGATCGGGGCAACCTTGGCTCGAAACGTGCCGAGTTCAGGAATGGTTACTGCGTTCTCGGCCAAGACTTCAAGCAGGAACGCTTCAAATTCATCATCGGCACGGTCGAGTTCGTCGATCAAAAGAACCGGAGCTACTTCGTGTCGATCCGAAATTGCATCGAGAAGTGGGCGGCGGATGAGAAAGCGCTCGCTGTAAAGCTCGTTCTCTACAGCAGCAACATCGGAACCAATCGTGCCCGCGGCTTCTGCGGCGCGCAGGTGAAGCAACTGCCGTGGGTAATCCCATTCGTAGAGTGCCTGGGCTGCGTCAAGACCTTCATAACACTGCAGCCGAATCAGTTCTCCGCCAGTAAGGGCGCTTAGCGTCTTCGCTACTTCGGTCTTACCCACGCCGGGTTCACCTTCCAGCAACAGCGGTCGCTTCATGGACAACGCAAGGAAGATGGCAGTAGCCAATCCTTCGTCAGCCATGTACCCGTTGTCGGCTAATCCAGCAACGACTTCCGACACAGAAGTTGGGAGGGAGGAACTCACGGTGGAGAGGCTACCGGCGAGTTGCTTCACCGATCGAAGCGGGCTCAGGCTGTGGCCCACACAATGAGTTCTGCACCCTCGGAGCCCGCCGTGATCGCCTGTAATCCTTCGTCAGTGAGTCGTACCGCAGCGCCCTGCTCGAGAGCTTTGTTGCCATTGAGTTCCGCTGAACCGAGTGCCACAAAGACATGCACATGCACAGCGACAGGGAGCGAGACGGTCTCGCCGGCTTTGAGTCGACCTGCGTACATCACCGCGTCGCGCTGGTTGATATGTATCACCGCTCCGCTTCCGGTGCCGCCTGCGATCGCAACAAGCCCACCGGCGTTCAGCAACTCGGTTACGTCCTGCTGCTCGTAGCTGGGTTCGAGACCAACGGTGTCGGGAGGAACCCACATCTGCACAAAATGGGCTTCGACATCAGGGCTGGGATTTTGTTCAGAGTGACGAATCCCTCGGCCGGCGGTCATGCGTTGGGCAAGACCGGGACCAATAACTCCGTGATTTCCAAGAGTGTCTGAATGTTCAACTTCACCTGACAAAACCCAGGTGATGATTTCCATATCGCTATGCCCGTGAGTGCCAAACCCAGTTGCAGGCGCGACCCGATCATCGTTACTTACAAGCAGTAACCCGTGACCCGTGTTTGTCTGGTCGACATAGGAACCGAAACTGAAACAATGGCGAGAATCGAGCCATCCGATTTGTGTCTCGCCTCGCTCGGCCGCGTTGCGAATCTCAATCGTCATGAGTTGATCAGCCTCTCAAGAAAAAGACATAGAACACCAAGAACATTCCGATTGTCACCCCAGCCGAGGCGACCAGCGTCCACTTCGCGGAACTCTGCCATCGCTGCTTGGTCGCAGGAACCTCGCGCGGTTTCGGATTGATCGGTTGGGTCATCGTGTCATCGGCTGACTCAAAGGCCAGTAACTGCCCGCCACACGCGCTCTGCGGTGTAGGGCATATCGAGATGCGTAACGCCAAAGGGTGAGAGCGCATCGATGACAGCGCTTTGCACTGCAGGTGTGCCACCAATTGCTCCGGATTCGCCGATGCCTTTCGCTCCGAGGGGATTGACAGGCGATGGAGTTTCCAGCGGTACCAGATCGAAACTTGGAAACTCTGCCGCCGAGCCGAAGGCATAGTCGGCAAGATTCGAGGTCTGAGGATTGCCGTCTTCGTCATACATCATGTGTTCGAACAGCGCTTGACCAACACCTTGGGCGATTCCGCCGTGACGTTGCCCCTCAACGATCAAGGGGTTGAGGATGCGGCCGGCATCATCACACGTGACGATTCGACGAAGTGTTGTTTTGCCAGTTTCGGTATCGACCTCGACCACGGCGATATGCGCACCAAACGGGAAGGTCGCGTTCTCGGCGGTGAACGTCAGAGCGGCTTCGATTGGCAACCCCGTCGCTCCAGCGCCCATCGGTCCGACGATGTCTCCGGCAGTACCGACTTCGACCCATGTCTTAGAAAGTGACGGCGTTCCCGCAACGTGGAAGACGCCACGATCGACATCGAGTTCAATGTCATCGACATTGGCCTCGAGAAGTTCGGCAGCAACTGCTCGCGCCTTGTCAACCACCTGTCCGGTCGCTGTCCATACGGCCGAACCGCCGAGCTGCAGCGAACGGGATCCCATCGTTCCGCCGCCTTGAGCAACACGATCGGTATCGCCAGCAACGACATCAATATTTTCCATTGCGATTCCGGTGAGATCACTGGCCAGCATCGCCCATGCAGTGTTGTGGCCCTGGCCATGTGACGACGAGCCTGTGTAAACAGTGAGCCCGCCCTTTTTGTCTAGGACCACCTTGGCGAATTCGCCTTGATTGCCCGCAGGACCAGCAGTGATTTCGACGTACACAGCAACGCCGATGCCAAGTTGGATCGGATCGCCAGCCGCGCGTCGCGCTGCCTGTTCAGCACGCAACCCTTCGTAGTCAGCCTCGGCCAAGGCGACATCGAGAGCAGCGACGTAATCGCCACAGTCGTACACCGCACCTGTCGGCGTTGTATACGGAAACTGGTCGGCGGCAATCAAGTTGCGGCGACGAACATCAACGGGGTCCATTCCGATTTCCGCAGCGAAGAGATCAAAGGCTCGCTCGATGGCTGCGGTTGCTTCGGGACGTCCAGCACCGCGATAGGCCTCGATCGGTGTTGTATTCGTCATCACCGATTTCACGTTGCATTCGATCTTCGGGATTGTGTAGGTCCCTGGCGCCATGGTGCGCGTCATGAACGGAAGGAACGTACCCATGCCGGGGTACGCGCCAACATCTTGAAGCACCGTCAGGCGATAGGCCTCGACTGTTCCGTCTCGAGAACCACCGATTTCGATCTTGTGGACCTGACCACGTCCGTGCGGCATGGAGACCATGGACTCGCTGCGTGATTCCGCCCAGCGAACGGGACGGTTGACCGTGCGCGCCACCCATGGCAGCAACATCTCATCGGTCTGCAGATTGATTTTGGCGCCGAACCCACCACCTACGGCCGGAGCAATGACATGCACCTGTTCCGGCTGGAGTTCATAGACACCCGCCAACTTGCCTTTTACAGAATGGGGAGCCTGCGTTGACGACCAAAGAACGAGCCGTCCTTCGTGCCAGACCACAGCGAGACCGCGAGGTTCGAGCGGCGCAACTGCGACACGTTGATTCACCAGATCGCGTGTAACGACGACCTCACAACCATCAAACAATTCCTCTGTGTAGCCAAAGGGAACTTCTAATGCGATATTTGATCCGTGTTCAGGGTGAAGAATCACTTGATCGGTCGCAGCAAAAACTGGATCGACGGCAACGTCGAGTGGATCGAAATCCACAATGACGAGTTCGGATGCGTCTTCGGCAGCAACTGCAGTTTCAGCGACGATCACTGCGATGGCTTCGCCAACGAAGCGCACAACATCGGTGGCTAACCACGGGCGAGCGAGAATATCGGGCACCATCCCAGGCAGCGCAACCGGCGCTGGTCCGAGATCTCCGGCTGCGGCTATATCGGCAGCGGTGAAAACGGCCACGACCCCAGGAGCCTGACGAGCTTCAGAAACATCGAGTTCGGTGATGCGAGCGTGAGCGATCGTGGAGCGGACGAAGTGGGCATGAAGCGCCCCTTCGAGCAGCGGCTCTTTCAGATCAGCGGTATAGCGAGCTCCGCCAGTAAGGAACAACGGATCCTCACGACGCTGAACACGGGTACCCATCACGCTCATATGGTTCACTCCCCCTCAAAGATGCCAGTGCGGCTCCCTGAGGTTAGTTGACGCTTGAGCAGAACCTTCTCAGCGAACGAGAGATGATCCGAGACCCTCGAAGGGCCACGCATCGGGGACTCGAACCGGGTCTCTGGCCTCGGGAAGTAGGTGGTACACCTCTTCACCGGCCTTGGCGTAGCCATATTGCTCTCGAGCCAGCCGTTCAATTTCCGCATCGGTTTGTAACGCATCGGCCTGCGCCTGCGCTTCGGCATTGGCCTGATCGAGGTCGGCCAAACGCTGCTCGGCCGCGGCAGCGGTCCTGTGCTGATCAAGAAGCGTTCGAGTGGGAGCCAAGAACGCGACAACAGCGACGGTGACGATCACCAAAATCACGGGAGTGATGATCCAGCCGGACCGCAGAATCAGCGATCGCTTCCCTTTGGCGTGCTTGGGTCCAGACGTCTTGGCGCGCGCGTCGGAACGCTTTCGCGGCGCGGCAGAATCCGCGCGAGTTCGTCGGGAGGAGCGGGACATGATTAGTGACGTACCTGCTTGATGGCGGCTGCGCCCCAGTAGGCGGCGGCGTCACCGAGATCGTCCTCGATGCGCAGCAATTGGTTGTACTTGGCAACGCGATCGCTACGAGCCGGAGCGCCGGTCTTAATTTGACCGCAATTCGTAGCGACGGCCAGATCGGCAATCGTGGTGTCTTCTGTTTCGCCGGAACGATGCGACATCACTGCGGTGTAGCCCGCACGAGTTGCCATCGCTACGGATTCGAGTGTTTCGGTCAGCGAACCGATCTGATTCACCTTCACCAAAATGGAGTTCGCTACGCCAGCGTCGATGCCCCTAGCGAGACGCTCAACATTTGTGACAAAAAGATCGTCACCAACGAGTTGCACCTTGTCGCCAATGGCCGCCGTCAGGAGAGACCAGCCATCCCAATCTTCTTCGGCCATTCCGTCTTCGATGGAGACGATCGGATACTTCGTCGACAGTTCTTGGAAATACCCAACCATCTCAGCAGGCGTTAGCGATCGACCTTCGCCTGCGAGCACGTACTTTCCGTCCTTATAGAACTCGGTCGAGGCGGCATCGAGGGCGATAGCGATATCAGTGCCAGGCGTGAAACCTGCCTTTTCGATTGCCTCAAGGAGTAATTTCACTGCGTCTTCATTGGACGCAAGGTTCGGAGCGAATCCGCCTTCGTCGCCAATTGCGGTCGAGAGATCGCGATCGTGCAAGACCTTCTTGAGCACGTGATAGGTCTCGGCACCCCAGCGAAGCGCCTCACTGAATGATGCAGCGCCAACCGGCATGATCATGAATTCTTGAATGTCGACGTTGTTGTCAGCGTGCTCACCACCGTTGAGCACATTCATCATTGGAACGGGAAGCACGTGTGCGTTGACGCCGCCGACGTAGCGATAAAGAGGAACTGCGAGATCATCGGCAGCAGCTCGTGCTACCGCAAGCGAAACTCCAAGGATGGCATTCGCTCCAAGTCGACTTTTGTTGTCAGTGCCATCAAGTTCGATAAGTACTCGGTCGATGTCGCGCTGATCGAGCGCATCGAAACCGACAAGGGCGTCGTAGATTTCCTCGTCGACGTGGGCGACAGCATCGAGCACGCCCTTGCCCATGTAACGACCTTCACCGTCGCGAAGCTCTACGGCTTCGAATGCCCCGGTGGAGGCGCCCGATGGGACCATTGCCCGACCCGTGGCTCCCGATTCAAGAATGACCTCGACCTCTATGGTCGGATTTCCGCGGCTATCAAGGACCTCGCGGCCAGCGATGTGTTCGATGATGCTCATGGGATCGGGGGCTCCTCGTCAATGCGGCTTCAGCCGCAGTTTTCCACGTCGGCGCGCGGGCCGTGGGGACGGTCAGAGACCAGCGCGTCCCTCTAGTTCAGCACTCCGAGCCGCATCGCGGTAGTTCACGGCCGCCGCGCGCAGAGCCGTTTCGGGATCGATCCCAGCACGACGGGCCTCATCGACGATGGCGAAGAGCAATAACCCGGTGGTTTGGTCATCAGTCGTCGCGCCAAACCCTGCAATCGCCGCCTGAAGCGAAGGGGCCACCGGCAACGCGTTCTGGTCGAGATCGGCGAGCGAACCGGCCTTCTTCTGGATCTTCAGCGCGTAAAGCAACGCGGGAATTGCATCCGGAACGCCGTCGAAAACACTTTCCCGGCCCTTCTCGACCTTTTTGATTTGTTCCCAGTTCCGCACCACGGCGTCAGCATCTTCGGCTTCTACATCGCCGAAGACGTGCGGATGACGCGACCGCAACTTGTCGTGCACATTCAGGGCAACATCAGCGATCGTGAATTGACCCGCCTCTGACGCCAACTGACTATGGAAGAGAACTTGGAATAAGAGATCGCCAAGTTCCTCTTCTAAGTGTTCATAACCAGTACCTGCTTCGACATCGAGTTGGTCGATGGCTTCAAGCACTTCGTAGGACTCTTCAAGTAAATGGCGGCGCAGAGAATCGTGTGTTTGCTCACGATCCCAGGGACATTCAGAGCGAAGCACAGCGACAAGCTCGACAAACCGCATCAGTTCCTGGGCAACAGGCGACGCCAACTCTGGGATGTAGATCGACGTGAGATGGTCGGCTACGACGCGATCGAGGTGCGCCCACGGAATCTCTTCAACGACTTCATCGGGAAGACCAAGGCGCTGCAGCACCGTGATGGTCGCGTCCGCCGAAAGGCACGAATCGATTCCCGCATCGAGCGCCAATTTTACGTCGGAGAGCACGTCAGCGGAATCGCATTGAGCGACCAACAGTGGACCGCGCTCGCCCGCTGCGTCGATGGCGAAGCGGTGACCATCAATGATTCGGACTCCTACCGAAACCGGATCGATGCCAAGGCGTGCCCATGTGAGGTCAAGAAACGACAGAGCCGGAATGATCTCAACCTGACAGCGCGGATCGGCAAGCAAGAGTTCGACGGTGCGCTCAGCAACAATCGGTGAGCCCGGCACGGCGTAAAGAACTTCACCTGAGCGGCTCGCTGCCGCAATCAGTTGCTCGACAATCTCGGGGTACACCGCATCGATCTCTGAAGAGGTTTCGTAGACCTCGTCGAACGATTGAGCGTTCGCCATTATCGACGCCGCTGGGTGGCGACGGGTGCGAACAAACTGTTCGGAAATCTCTTCGATCGCCTGTCGAGTTCCAACCGTAAGGAATTCAACGTCGCCAGGGCCGAGCCCAATGATGACGACCCGTGCGGTCATGGTCGGCAGATCACTGCAGCGGAAGTCCGGCGATCGTTGATGACGTTGTTGATGTTGCACCCGACGGAGCAACGATCTTCGCCGTCGCCGTATCGAACTGTCCGTAACGTCCGTTGACCGAGATCTGCGCGTTTGCAGCGATACGTGCGAGTTCAGCGCCAACAATCGCGTCGGCATTATCGGTTACGGCCATTTTGAGTGACTCTTTGAGTTGCTCAAATGTCAACTTGCCACGAGCCGTTACCAAGATCAGGTGATAGCCAAACTTTGTTTTCACCGGCGCACCAACCACACCAATCGGCTGAGTCCATGTGGCATTGTCGAATTCGGTCACAAAGGTTCCGGCTGGACCGCATGGAAGCGCTCCGCCCGCCGCCGCCGAACCAGTGTCCTGAGACTTCGCTGCAGCCAGCGCTGCAAAGTTCGTGGTTCCCTTAAGTTGAGACTGGATGTCGTTGATCGAGGCCAGCGCTGTTGCGTACTGCGCAGCAGTAGGAGTCGAGTTACTCGCTCCGCTACCAGCAAGAACGAGGATGTGACTCGCACACACAAGGTCGCCCTGGTACTGATCCTTGGTTGACTCGTACAACTTGCGGAGTCCATCGTCGGTCTGCGCCTCAGCAATGACAGCAGCACTAAGAACGTTCTGCGCGGCGACACCTTCGACGAGGGTGTTCTGATACGAGGCCGGAAGATCACCAAAGACCGAGCTTCCGCTGCCACTCGTGAAATTCTTCTCGAGCAGCGCTTTCGCATTCGCACGATCTGTGTCAGTCACAGTGAGACCACGCTCGTCGACCCCAATTTGGGCCAATTGCAGACTGAGCTGATCGTTCAGAAATGCGGCGGTGAAAGAAGTCGCCCATGAATTTCCATCGGCGGAACGAAGAGAACTTGCCCCGCCCGAACTCTCGTACACCTTCGAGAAGGCTTCGATCTGAGTCTGGAAGTCACTGTCAGATAACGACCACTTGTTCACTGTCAGCGCCGTCGGGTTGACAGCAGTACATGACGAGCCGATAACGGCCATCACGATGGCAAACAGGAGAGCGGCGATGGAGATACTGCGCGTCGTCTTCACAAGGTTGCTCACACTAACGGAGCCAGACGATGACCTGATAGTCATCCCTCAACGGGCGGGGCGAGGTCCTGGAACGCCGAGACGAGGTCCTGGACAATCGAGCCGGCTGAAGCAAGATGAAGTTGAAGGTGTTGCGATTCAGACTTGTAGACCGAGCCCTTGTAGAGCCGGTCGAGCCTGATTGTGGCCGACGTTCGCAACGCCAAGGGTGAGATCCGAGCCACAAACTTCGGGCCGCCGAATCCAGGACCCTTTGCGACCGCTATATCTGTCACCCCAGTACGAACACATTCAGCGCGCAATGTCGCCACTGCAAGCAGTGCTTCGGCGTCCGCTGGTACCGGCCCATACCGGTCTTCCCATTCGGCCCGGATATCGGCAACTTCAGCGCTCGATGTGACTCCGGCAAGTCGCCGGTAGGCCTCAAGCCGGAGATCTTCTCGCTCGACGTAGTCGGCGGGAAGCGATGCATCGATTGGGAGTTCAAGTTTGATTTCCACCGGCTCGGGAATCGATTCACCCTTGAGTTCGGCAACCGCCTCAGTGACCATCTGGCAATAGAGGTCGTAACCAACTGCGGCGATGTGTCCGCTCTGACCCGTGCCGAGCAAGTTACCGGCACCGCGAATCTCAAGATCTCGCATTGCGATTCGAAAGCCTGACCCGAGTTCCGTCGCTTCACCTATCGTTCGAAGCCGTTCGAAGGCTTGCTCGGTGAGCGCCCGATCGGGAGGGAAGAACAAGTACGCATACGCGCGACTTCCGGAACGGCCAACACGGCCGCGTAGCTGATGAAGCTGACCGAGACCCAAGAGGTCGGCCCGATCAACCACCAACGTGTTCACCGTGGGCATATCAATCCCCGACTCGATGATGGTCGTGCAAACAAGAACGTCGAATGCACCTTCCCAAAAATCCAATACAACTTTTTCGAGAGTTCCTTCATCCATCTGCCCGTGAGCAACAGCGATTCGCGCTTCCGGGACAAGCTCCGAAAGATGCGCAGCGACACGATCAATGTCCTGAACGCGATTGTGAACGAAGAAAACCTGACCTTCTCGAAGCAGTTCGCGTCGGATCGATTCAGCGACAGCACGTTCGTCGTATTCACCGACGTAAGTGAGGATCGGTTGACGCTCGCTCGGCGGCGTATTCAACAATGTGAGATCACGAATTCCGGTGAGGCTCATTTCTAGGGTTCGCGGAATTGGAGTAGCCGAAAGCGTGAGTACGTCAACGCCCACTTTCAGACCCTTGATTGCTTCTTTGTGGGAAACACCAAATCGTTGTTCTTCGTCGACCACGAGCAGTCCGAGGTCTTTGAATTTGAGATCGCCACCGAGGAGGCGGTGAGTTCCGATCACCACATCAACATCGCCTGATTCGAGACCGGCAATGACTTTTTTCGCCTGAGCATTCGTAAGGAACCGACTCAGCATTTCGACGCGTACGGGATAGCCCGCGAATCGTTCACTAAAGGTCTGCAGATGCTGCTGGGCAAGAAGCGTCGTTGGAACAAGGATCGCTGCTTGTTTGCCATCTTGCACCGCCTTGAACACCGCGCGAATCGCAACTTCGGTCTTTCCGAATCCCACATCGCCACACACAAGGCGATCCATCGGAGACTCGCCTTCCATATCGGCTTTGACCTCGTCGATTGCCGTCTTCTGATCCGGCGTCGGTTCAAACGGGAACGACTCTTCAAGTTCGCGCTGCCATGGCGTATCGGGCCCGAATGCGTGACCCGGAGCGTGAATCCGCTTTTGGTAGAGCACCACAAGTTCTTGCGCGATTCCTGTTACTGCTTCGCGAACTCGCGCTTTGTTTTTTTGCCACTCCCCGCCTCCGAGCCTGCTCAGGCTCGGTGAATCGCCGCCGGTAAAGGGCCGCACGGCATCAACCTGATCGCTTGGCACATAAAGGCGATCGTCTCCTCGATATTCAAGGAGCAAGTAGTCGCGCTCAACGCCACCGATCGCTCGCTTCACCATTCCGCCGTAGCGACCAACGCCATGTTGGTAATGCACGACCAAATCGCCAGGTGCGAGATCATCGAAATGGCCTTGAGCGGCAGCTTTGCGCGGACGAGCACGACGATGAGCGCGGCGACGACCGGTGATGTCAGATTCGGCAAGGAGTGCAAGCCCAAGATTCGGAAACCGCACGCCGCGTTCTAACGGGGCGACGACAACGTGCCCACCGGGAGTCGAAAGATCTTCACGACCGCGCTCGTCAAACGAAAGGTGTACCCCTTGTTCGCCGAGTAACGCGACGAGCCTGTCTGCCGATCCGCTTCCGTCGGCAGCAACAACCACGGTTGCGCCGTCGGCGAGCGCCGCGCGCAACTGATCAACAAGAACTGTTCCGTCACCAACAACTGGATCCCACCCTGACGCGCCAACAACGGGAGTATTGGGAGAATCAGGGATATCGAGCACCGTCCACATCGGCGCATTCGTGCGGCCTAGTAACCGCTCGAACGGAACATGCAACTGAGGGAACGATCCTTCGGCACCCCAGGTTCGCGAAAGCGAAGCTTCGAGATCTTGTTCCTCGGCGAGAATGTCTCCGGCGCGGTCGCGCATTCGACGCGGTTCGATCAACAAGATCTGAGCGTCATCCCTCAGCAGATCAAAGAGCACGTCTGGATCGTCAGCGTTGTCGTCAACGAGCCATGGGAGCCAGCTCTCCATGCCATCAAAAATCTGGCCTTCCGATAACCGCTCCCATTGTTCGCGGCCCCAGGGCTGCGTACCCACGAGCGCCGCCGCTCGTTCCCGCACTTCATCGGTCGGCAGTAATTCGCGGCACGGAAAAATTGTCACTTCAGCAACTGACACGGTCGCTCGTTGATCGGCAATAGAAAATTCAGTGAGGCGATCGACTTCGTCTCCCCAAAGATCGATCCGCACGGGAACATCGGCAGTACTGGGATAGATGTCGACAATCGAACCTCGGACCGCAACTTCACCTCGGTGCTCAACCTGCACCTCGCGGCGGTATCCGAAACGTACGAGCTGATCGATCAGCGCTACGGGGTCGGCAACATCGCCCACTCCGATAGTGATCGGTTCAATCTCGCCGACATGAGGACCGAGGCGTTGAACAAGCGCGCGGACCGGAGCCACAATTACTGCCGGTGCACGTTCCGGCTCGTGGAGTCGCCACAACACCCGCGATCGTCGACCCATCGTGTCGATCGCCGGGCTCACGCGTTCAAAGGGCAAGGTCTCCCAAGCCGGAAAGAGTTCGACTTCCTCGGCCCCGAGAAAGGCCGCGAGGTCGTGCACGAGACGCTCGGCTTCTGCGGTCGTGGGCACAGCGACCACCACAGGTCTGCGATCGGCCCGATCTACGAGCGACGCAATCGTGAGGGCACGAGCCGGCTCAGGGATGACGATTGAGCCTTCTCGGCGGCCCAGCACCGAAACGATCGCAGGCTCATCGGCCAGCATCGGGATCAGATCAGACAGAGCCATGGGACCTCAGGACACGCGCGTATGCCCGGCACGGGTTCGAGCCGGGGGTGAGGCCCCGAGACTACCCATCGGGCGCCGAACTCCCCACGGCGAGAGACGCCCGACACACGGTTCAGGTTTCCGCAATATGAAACCCGCCGTTGGTGATTGCGCTCAGGGGCCTTGTGGGTGTCAACTAGC